>JBOHXA010000663.1:0-17045 GCA_050737335.1 Limisphaerales bacterium
ACTCTGAACATCGCTTTTTGCGCCCTCGTTGTCCTGGCCCTGCCGGGCATGGCCGCGGCCCAACAATCCAAAACGCTTGCGGGTCACGTTCCCCGCGCCATCTCGCGTTTCCATTTGCAGCCAATCGGGGAATTGCCGGCCGATACCAATCTCAACCTGGCCATCAGTCTGCCCGTCCAAAATGAGGCCGCGCTTAATACCTTGCTCAGCGAAATCTACAACCCCGCCAGCACCAACTATCATCATTACCTCGAACGTGGCGAATTCGCCCGGCGGTTCGGGCCCAGCGCGGCTGACTACCAAAAGGTCCTCGCCTTCGCCAATGCGAATAACCTGGAAATTGTTCGCTCCTATTCCAATCAGATGCTGTTGGACGTCCGCGGCAAAGCCTCAGATATCGAAAACGCCTTTCACGTAAAGCTGCACACGTACCATCACCCCTTTGAAAACCGCACCTTCTTCGCGCCTGATACGGACCCGGTTGTGGATTCATCCTTGCCTATTAAGCACATCACCGGCCTGGACGACTACTTGATTCCGCGGCCGGCCTATGTTACGGAAGGCACCAACAGCAAACCTCCAGCCAAGCCAGGTCTGGGTTCGGGCCCTTATGGCGAATACATCGGCAAGGATTTCCGCGCCGCTTATGCTCCTGGAGTCACCCTGGATGGAACCGGACAAAACGTCGCGCTTTTTGAGTTGGACGGCTATTTTACATCCGACATTCTGTCCTATGAACAACAGGCAGGCCTGCCAAATTTGACCATCACGAACGTCGCTGTGGATGGAGGGGTTCCTAATCCAACTCCTTATGGCGACCCGGAAGTGTCGTTGGACATCGAAATGGAAATTTCGATGGCGACAAATGCTTCTGAGGTTATCGTCTATGAAGCGCCGAATGGCAGCGGGTTCATGAACACCTCGGTTGACGAGTTGAACCGCATTGCTTCGGACGATCTTGCCAAACAAATCAGTTCTTCATGGCTTATTGGAGATGACCCGGCTTACGACGTTTATTACAAACAAATGGCGCTTCAGGGGCAGAGCTTTTTTCAGTGTTCCGGCGACAATGGCGCCTACTACAGTAATCAGGAACAGGAGCAGCAGTGGGCCGATGATACGAATGTTACGATCGTTGGGGGAACAACTTTGTCCACGACCGCTCCGGCCGGGGCTTGGTCGTCTGAGACGGTTTGGAATTGGCTTTCCACAGGGCTCGGCGATGCCGGCAGCGGCGGTGGAACCAACTGGAATGGGATTCCAATCCCGGGTTGGCAGCAGAACGTTCCCATGACCAATAACATGGGATCAACAACATTGCGCAACGTTCCTGACGTTGCCCTGACCGCTGACAATATCTACGTTGTTTACGAGCAGGGTCAATCCGGCTACTTTGGCGGCACCAGTTGCGCTGCTCCCCTCTGGGCGGCTTATACGGCGCTTATTAATGAGCAGGCCACAAACCGCGATTTGCCCCCGGTGGGCTTTTTGAATCCGGCCATTTACGCGATCGGCTTAAGCGCCAATTACACGAACTGCTTTCACGATATCATGACCGGCAACAATACAAATTTAGTCGTTGGCAACGCTTATTCCGCCGTTCCCGGTTATGACCTCGCCACCGGTTGGGGCACGCCCAACGGCTCCAATCTCATCAACGCGCTCACCGCGACGGCGTCAACCAATACGATTTTCACCCATCTCTCGCCGCCTGCGCCGCCCTACGGTGGAACCCTCCAGACCTTGACTGGCGGCAATCCGAACGGCGATTGGGAGCTTTTTGCCCTCAGCGACCAGCTCTTTAACTCCGGCGGCATCACCAATGGCTGGATTCTTACGCTAACCACCGCCAACCCCATTGGAAACGTCGCGGATGATGCCCTGACCATGACAGCCTCGGCTACAAATGTTCTTACCAATACCGTCGTCAAGTTTTACATCGGCGTGACCAATTTCGGGCCTGATACGTCAAGCAATGTTGTTGTGCTGGACAACTTGCCTGTTGGTTTCACCTTTGTTTCGGCCACGCCAACGCTTGGCACGGTGACCGTCTCGGGGCAGTCATTGACCTGGAACGTGTCGAATTCCCTGGCCTATAACGCCGCGAACCCCCTCGGAGCTGAACTGACTTTAACCACCCGCGCGCCAAATGCCCTCGAAGAAGCTGAAAATTCCGCTCTCGTCACACCCGGCACGCCCGACCCGAATCCATCTGACAGTTCCACTGGTGTGGTTGTTAATGTCACCGCGCCCACTCGGCCATTCCTGGGATCGGCCAGCGTAAGCGGAGGAGTATTCCATCTTACCGTTTCCAATTCCCAATTCCCGGTCATCATTCAGGCCTCGACCAACATGATCAACTGGGTAAACATTTACACCGATACGCCGCCATTCACCACTTTCACCGACTCCGTCACGCCAGGCTACCCGACCCGCTTCTATCGGGCTATGGTGCAATAGGCGCAAGGTTGGAGCGGGAGGTCCACCGCTGTAGCATGGGAACAGGTGCGCCGGCTGGCGGTGGACCGATCGGACGGACGTTTGCCTGCATGCAATGAAACTCATCGGATTGACCGGCGGCGTCGGCATGGGCAAATCCACCGCCGCCGTATTTTTCCGTGAACGCGGCGCGCGTATTGTGGATACGGATCAACTCGCCCGCGAACTCGTCCAACCCGGGCAGCCCGCCCTTGACCAGATTCGCGCGGCTTTTGGCGGACAAATTGTTTCTTCAGACGGCCAATTGCGCCGTGATGCCCTCGCCGACATCGTCTTTGCCGATGCCACCGCCCGAAAAAGACTCGAACGCATTTTGCATCCGCGCGTTCGAGAGCGCTGGCTGGAGCGGGTCGAAAATTGGAGAAGCGAGAATTGCCCTGTGGCAATTGTCGTCATTCCACTCCTGTATGAGACGGATGCGCAGGCCCATTTTGACAAGATTGTTTGCGTCGCGTGTTCTGAAACTGCCCGTCATGAGCGGCTCCTGGCTCGCGGCTGGACGCGCGATCAAATTGAGGGCCGCATTGCCGCGCAAATGTCTGCCACGGAAAAAATCGCTCGCGCCGACTTCGTCATCTGGACTGAAGGCGCCACCCAAAATCACGCCTGGCAGGTGGACTGTATTTTTAATCGCCTGGTTTGCCGAGAGGCATCATCTTCACCTCAATCGTGATTCCCATTTTTGTCCGGTGGAAGCCGGCCCTATAATGCTCACGCTTTTGACCTGCCGTTCCGACATTCTCAATCCATCTTCAACCCTCGCAAAACGTCGCCCAAGCATGTACCCGGCGGCAGGCGTCGTTTGGATCCTGAACAATACCCTGACTCACCCAATTGGGGGAGTATGAGGGCGACCGCTCCTGGAGTATGATTGCTAAAACAAGAACATTTTATTCGGGGTTTATGGCTCGAGATGAATACTATTTGCTTTTAAATTCTTCCCAATCGTCATTGAATGGGGCCGATTCAAGGCCCGTTAAAAAGTAATGCCTGACATTGGTTTAGATCGGCCCGCGCTCCTCGTCGCAATCATTTGCATCCTGGTGTTTTTCTCACCGCTTGGGCGTGCTGAAGAATCCCGGGCGCCCGCGGGACTCCTCTGCGATCTGCTGGCACATCCTGAAGAAACCGTAATTACCACCCCGGCGCCGGAATTTGGGTGGATTTATAACCCATCATTCCAAAACGACGCGCAATCCGGTTATCGGATTATCGTCGCATCGAGTGAAGCCTCCGCAAGCGAGGGCATTGGTGACCTGTGGGATTCCGGCATCGTCAAGAGTTCGAATTCGATCAACGTGCCTTACCGCGGCGGCCGGCTCCTGCCCAACTGCAATTACTTTTGGCGCGTGGAAACGGACAATAGCCGGCGACACATCAGTCCATTTTCCTCAATTCAACATTTTCGCACAGACGTTAAACTGGAGGCGCCCTCCCGCTCGCCCTGGAACGCCGCCGCCGGCACGCCGTTCATCGGTCTCTATTACCATGCCTCTCCGAATATCTGGGCCAATCGTTATCCGTTGCGCTTTATCGCCGCGCGGCCCGTGTTGGTGACAAATACCGCCCCGGGACGCTGGTTCATAGATTTCGGCCAGGACGCATTCGGCTACGTCGCCCTTCGCGCGCGCGGTGAACGCGGCTCCGGAAAGGTGACCGCCCGTTTTGGGGAAATGGCCCGGGGCCTTGCCGTCAACACATCCCCGCCTCCTCAAAGCATGGTGCGCTACACAAACGTTACATTTGCGTTGCCCGGCGGCGATACCGTTTGTTCCATTCGCCCGCCGGTTTATCCTGAATACGATGCCCGAAGGACCATTAATCCTCCTGAAAATTTCGGCGTTGTCATGCCCTTTCGGTATTTTGAGTTGCTCAATTTTCCAGGAACGCTTACGGCGGCCGATGTCACGCAGGAGCGCTTGTTAGGTGAATTTGACACGAACGGCGCAAGCTTCAACAGTTCCAGTCCCGCGTTAAATCACGTTTGGAACCTGTGCAGGAACTCGATGGAGATGCTGACCTTTGACGGCATTTATGTGGACGGCGACCGCGAGCGCAGGCCGTACGAAGCCGACGCCTATATTCACCAATTGAGCGCGTACGCCGTGGACAATGAATTCATCATGCCCCGCTACACGTTTGAGTACCTGCTCGAGCATCCCACCTGGCCCACCGAATGGAAGTTTCACATGATTTTTATTGCGTGGGCTGATTATCTTCAGACCGGCAATGCCGATTTGCTTTACCGGTATTACGACGCCCTTAAGCCGGACCTTTTGACGTGGGCAGCGACTGGCAATGGCCTGATTCGCGGTTTCCCGGATTTTCCATTCAAAACAAATTCCGACGTTGTGGACTGGCCACCCAACGATCGGGATGGTTTCGTCATGAAGAAAGGGCGTTATTTAAATTGGACCAATTCAGTCAATAACGCTTTTTACTACCGGTCGTTGCGACTCATGGCAAATATTGCCACAGCCATAGGCCGTCCTACGGACGCCGATGCCTATACCGCAATGGCCGCGCGGCTCTATCGCAACTACAACGCGACGTTTTGGGACAGTAATTCGGATTGTTACGTGGACGGCGTGGGAACGACGCACGCCTCGGCGCACGCCAATTTCTTTCCCCTTGCTTTTGGCCTGGCGCCGCCGGAAAGAAAAGCGGCGGTAATCCTTTATCTGCACTCACGCATCGCCGCAAACGATGGAATGCCGGCGAGTGTCTATGGGGCGCAATACCTGTTACAGGCCTTGTTCCAATCCGGCGATGCCGATACCGCCATTAATTTGATGACCACAAACGGACCGCGCGGCTGGCTGAATATGATTCGCATGGGTTCGACGCTCACGACTGAGGCGTGGAGTTTTGCCGATAAAAAGAATCTGGACTGGAACCACGCATGGGGCGCGGCCCCGGCTAATTTAATTGCGCGGTTCGTGCTCGGCGTGCGCCCGATATCGCCCGGGTACGGCCAAATTTTAATTCAACCGGAGCTTGGAAGTGTTTTGTCATACGTGGACGGCACAGTCCCAACGATTCGAGGCCCGGTGTCCGTTCGCGCCACGAATGAGCCGGGCGCGTTTCAACTTGTCGTGAATATTCCAGGCAACGTCACTGCCACGGTCCGGATGCCGGTATCAGGCGAATCGAGCGCAATCGCCGTTGTGGATGGCAAAACGGTTTCCGGCGCCGTCTCGAACGGATGCCTGACCGTCAAAAATATTGGTTCTGGCCAGCACAAGATCCGTATCAAGACAGGCGGAGATGAAGCGGTTCCAGTCTTGCCGGGACTCCCGGCCATGGAAAATCCCCAATTGCTGCCGCTGTTCCCGCAGGACGGTGTCGAAACGCGGCAGTTCAGTTCATACGACCCCAGTGGGGCCAATAATGACGGCAATTTCAAGACGGCCTACACGAAGTATATTGATACGAACGGCGAATATGTGATTTTCGACGCCTCCGGCCCCGGCTGCCTCTACCGCCAGCAAATCAATGTCTGGTCGCGCGGACGAAAAAAGGCGGCGGGTTTTGCCCATATCAGGTATTACTTTGACAACGAATCCAAGCCGGGCGTGGACATGACGATAGATGATTTATTTGGCGGCAAAAAGGCGCCTTTCACACAACCTTTTGCGTTTCTGGATTCGCGTCCGCGCTTCGGAATTCTTTACTATCCTTTTCCATTCAAGAAACACTTGAAGGTGACGACGACCGGCGACTTCGGCAAGCTTCCGGATACCAATTCGTGTTGGTATCAGTACACTTATTTAACCTATCCTGACACCAATGAAGTGGTGACGTGGGCCGGCCCCGGCCAGGACAGCGCGCTGGTTCGGAATCAATGGACCCATTTGGGACTCGACCCGAAGCCGACGGACGGCAATATCACGGTATCGAATAGCGTGACGATTCCAAATGGAAAAACGGCCGTCCTGGCGGAATTGCGGGGCGCGGGAGCGATCGCCGCCCTGAAACTTCGCCTCGCTCCGTACGGGCGCAAAGAGTTTTACCATGCCATTTTGCGGGTCTATTGGGATGGCGCAAAAAATCCGGCGGTGGATATGCCGATAGGCCTGTTTTTTGGCGGTGGCGGCGAGACATACCCAAATTGCCGCCGCGTGCCGGATATGTCGCTGCACACGCTCTTTTATGGTTTTGATGGGACCAACCACGATTTCTACTGTTATTGGCCGATGCCTTATTGGCATTCGGCGCGAGTGGAACTCGTCAACGAGACCGGCGTGGACTTGAAATCCGTCTCTTGCGTGCTTCAATACAAACCGTCAACTGTTCTATCGTATCCGACCGGGCGAGCTGGCTATTTTTGCGCCAAACGCACGCTGGCCCGGGATCCAGGTCGCGGCCTGTTCAATACAGTCTTTGAGCAAAGCGGCCGGGGACGCGTTGTTGGCATTTCGTTTTATTCGACGAAATACGCGATGGATGGCGATGAATTCACGTACATTGACGGCAGTCGCACCCCTCAGATTCACGGTGATGGGACTGAAGACGACCACAACCAGGGCTATGGAGGGGACGCTTATCAAAAAGCGCTCTGGGGCGGGTTGGTCAACGGCTACCAAACGGCCTATCGGCTTTACTACAACGATTCGTACATTTTTAACCAACACATCCGGATTAACTACGAGTTTTCGCATGAGGGCGGCCATGATTACGGCGGCGAGAACGACGTGGTGGTCTATTATTATGAATCGCCCGGGGGCGGCAATCTCTTATTGACCGACCAGCTTGATGTTGGGGACCCGGCATCCGAGGCCGCGCACCATTATTCCATTTCCGGTCAAACCTGGGCCGGAACGCGGCGAAGCGGCTACGACGGCTACGAGCGCAACTACGAATACGATACCTGCGAGGACGACGGCCGCGCGTTCCACGGCTACAGCGAATTCACCGTCAATATTTCGCCAGCCAATGACGGCGTGGAACTCAGACGGCGACTGTACCGCTCCGGCAATGGCCGGCAACGCGCGACTGTTTATGTGAACGGTGTTCGGGTGACCGAGCGTCCCTGGGACGTTTGCACGCTTTCATCCGCGCCCTGGTACCAGGGTTGGTACGATGCGGACTTCGAAATTCCCGCCGCTTACACTCATGGCAAACGGCAACTTCGCATTCGGATTGAAGATGCCGGGGGCGGTAAGTCCGACATCAACGAGTTCTATTACTGGGTATATTGTTTTCAAGAACATCCGGCAACCAAAGCGCCTCGCCGTGTGCGACGGTTGCGCGCCACGCCCTCCGGCGCTTTTTGCGTCAATTTGCAATGGTCCCCGGCGCGGTTGGCTGAACAGGTCATTTATTACGAAGTTCATCGAAGCGAGCACCCGGACTTTTCTCACTACATTCTGGCGGGCCGGTGCAATCCCGGTCACTTTAGCGATTCGTGTGTCAAGCCGGACACAACCTACTTTTATCGCGTTGCCGCTGTGGACCTTTCCGGCGTTGCCGGGCCATTCTCAGAATGGGTTGGCGCAACTACCGGACCGGACACGCAAACAGCAGCCGCTCGCTGCGTCGGAACGGACGAAACCACCCGGGGCAATTGGGCAACCCATTACGGTTCGGATGGCTTTTTGATGCCGCGTTACTTTTACGGTCGTGACTGCCAGGCTTTGCCGGATTACGTCTCGGCGGTGGACTACGGAAACTTCACCAGTCGCCAGTTCGCCTCGTGGAATAAGTCCACGCCCTCATCCTTGCTCACCAGCCCCATTTCCTACTGCGCGCGTTACCTCGGTGCGTTGGAAACCCGTGGCTCCGATTCGCTGGCGCTTTATGTAAACGATTCCAAACGGCATCAGTTGGCCCTGTACCTTTGCGATTTCAACAAGGCCGGACGAAAGGAAAGCATCGAGGTGCTCGACCTTGAAGGCCGTGTCCTGGTTCCGGCGCAATCAATCGGCAATTTCCAGCTTGGAAAATGGCTTCGGTTTGAATTTTCAGGGAGCATCCGGTTGCGCATTACCAACCAAAACAGCAAATCCACAGCGGTGCTGTCAGCCTTGATGTTCGATCCGCCGGGCGAGGCGGCGGAAATGTTGCGCAGTCCGCACCGGCAGATAGAATAGAAACTGCCGCTTACAAACAAAATCTGACCATGGACCTACTCCCGGCCGAAATATTTAACCGTGGCTTCGGTCCGGGAATGGACGTGGAGTTTTTCGTAGATGGCGCGCTGGTGGGTGCGAAAGGTATGCAGGCTTATGCCGAGTTGATCACTGATTTCCTTATAGAGAAACCCCTTTGCCAGGAGCGCCAGCACCTCATGTTCGCGGGGTGTTAATTTTTCGAGGTCCGCGGCGGGCGATTTGATCTGGTTGAAGTGTTCAACCACTTTTCGCGCGATTTGCATGGTCATGGGCGCGCCTCCGGCATACACCTGCTCGATGGCCGAAATCAATTCCACTGTCAGCATCTTTTTCAGCAAATAGCCGCTGGCGCCGGCGCGGAGCGAACTAAAAATCAAATCGCTCTCTTCATATTTTGTCAACATGAGCACCTGCAATTTGGGCAGCAACTTTTTCAGCCGTTGAACGCACTCGATGCCGCTCATGCCCGGCAGGTTGATGTCTATGAGCGCAACCTCGCTTTTGAGTCTGGGGATTTCGCGCACCGCGGTTTCGCCATCGGGATAAACGGCCACGCAATGCACGCGGCTCTCGCCTCCGAGAAACTCGGCAAGGCTTTTGCGCGTCTTTTGGTCATCCTCAACCAAAACGATATTGATGGGGCTTGCTCCTGATTTTGTCTCCATGATTTATTCTTCCAGCCACAGACCGTTGAAGGAAACGCACGTGCCGGCCCCGGGCCTGGATTTAATTTGAAATTGTCCACCGATTTCGGCAATTCTCAGACGCATGTTTTGCAGGCCGTCGGCGCCATTGCCTTTGGCCTGGCCGTTGAAGCCGCGGCCGTTGTCCTGGATAATGACGCTCAGGGACTTATCCGTTGCCAGAATGAGCATGGAAACCTCTGTGGCGGCGGAATGCCGGGCGATATTGCTGAGTGATTCCTTGATGGCCAGAAAAAGATTATGTCTCACCTCGGCGGAAACAGATTTGGCAGGCGGATTTTCCGGCAGGTCCACCCGGCAATGAATGCCTGCCGTTCGCATAAAGTCGGTGGCGAACTGGCCCAGGTAGTTGATCAGGTGCGACAGGGTGTCGTTGCCCGGATTGATCGCCCACACGATTTCGTCCAGGGCATCGGTCGCCTGTCGCGCGGCGGATGAAATTTCATGGATGCGGTTCATGGCATTGTTCGGAATTGCGCTGGTTCGTTCGGCCAAACTCGTTAAAAGCTGGATTTCCGTGAGGCGATTTCCCAAATCATCATGGATATCACGCGCAATCCGTCCACGTTCCCGTTCCAGCGCCGCCAGTTGTTCGATCTTGCGCAGTTTCAGTCGCAATCGCCGGTATGAGACGTATCGGACGATGGCGATCAACAACAGACTAAACGTCAGCACGACACCCATCCGAAACCACCATGTCTGCCAAAAAAAGGGGGTAACGGTGAATTTCACCGTGGCCGGGGGATCACTCCAGCGACCGTCTCCAACGGAGGCTTCCACGCGAAATTCATAGTCCCCCGCGCCTAACCGGGAATACTCGGCGGTGCGCAGATTGCCTGCGTCAATCCACCCATTGTCGTATCCTGCCAACTGATACTGAAAATGGAGATTTTCCGGAGCCTGAAAATGAAATGCCGTGAAATCAAACTCCAGGTGCCGGTGCCATGGCGGAATCTTTAGACGCCTGTTCAAGGTCCTGGCCCCTGAAACGCTTTCTGTTGGCGCCAGCCCGTCATGGGAGGCGATGATTTGGCCGTCCATGGCAACCCCGGTTACTAAAACCGGCGGCGGAGCGGGATTTTCGGATAGAATACTCGGGTCGGCTACAACCACGCCGGTGTGCGTGAGCATCCAGACTCGTCCATCCTTCCCGCAAATCGCGTGAGGAAGGATAAAAGGCGAAGCGATGCTGAATACCGCTTCCTGGCTTATCAGGCCTTCGTTCTTGCCGTAAATAATGGGACGCAACGTGACAGTCGGGTTCCGCATCGCCAATTCGATTTCATCCTGCCGAAGCTTGAAGATGCCATGTTTGGACGCAAACCAAAGCCAGCCACGGTCATCGGCCACGATCTGTGAGATATAATCATTCACCAGGCCCTGCTTAAGGCCGATCTGGCCCGCGCGCCCGTTTTTGAGCCGTATTAACCCGCCGCCGCGGCTGCCAATCCACAGGCTCCCATCCCCTGTGCCATAAAGGCAACAAATGGGCCGCCCTGAAATCGGGGCATGAGATGTTTCATTCACGAAGTTCGTGCCGTTGAAGCGCAACAGAACGCTATTGGCGCCGATCCAGATTTTTCCGGCCGCGTCTTCCGTAATAGCCGAAACCCCCTGGACATGTCGCGGTAACCGGATATTCTCAAGTTTTTGCTTTTGCAGACGTTGCAAGATGTCACGGCCAACGATCCAAAGATCTCCATTTGTGGCAGCCAACAGTCCGCGCACGGCGCCTCCAGCAACGTTTGTGGCCCAGACGGTGTAGTGGGGATTCACAATTTGCAGCAGTTGGCCGTTACGTGTTCCGGCCCAAACCGAGCTTTGATCAGCGGCGACGCATGTCACGGTTCCGGCAAAAGGGGCGTTCGTGAACATTGGCATCCAATTGCCGCCCCTGTCTGAGACCAGGGCGCCATTTTCGGTCGCGCCCCATAGCACGCCGCTGGCGTCCTGGCAAATGGACTGGATCTGGGATTGCACATGATTGTTTTCGAGCGCCTCAACCCGGATTCCACAGGGGCTGATACGGTCTAAACCGCCCCCGCCCGTCCCGACCCAAATATTGCCTTCATTGTCCTCGGCAAGGCTCAGAATCGACGAGTGAGAGGTCGGCGCCCGTTCGAAGTGTCCTCCGTCATAATGAAACAATCCCTCCGCGCTGGTCCCGACCCACACGGCGCCAGTATGGTCTTCGAGCAGGACCTCGGCCCGGACATTGGCGAAAGCGGGCAGGGCGCCGGAGTCTTTTAAATTTCCGTTCATGTCGCACGAGAAAAGATGTCCGTTGGCGACGAGCCAAACCATATTGGTGTGCGTGGCGGCCATGCATTGCACGCCCTCAACCCAGGCGATTGGCTGAAATTTTCCGTCTTCAAAGCAACTGATTTGCTTGCCCTTCGCCAGCCAGATGTTTCCGGCGCCATCGCTATTCAAACAGTGGAAATTCCCGGGCGGAACACCATCCTTTGCAGTCAGCCGCCTGACTTGGCGGTTTTGGACACGGACGATGGAGTCATAGTAGGCCAGCCAGAGCGAACCGTCCCGGTCACTCGCCATCTCATATGGCGATCGTGTGGGCAGCGCCGGACTCGCCACTGACACGGTCGAAAAATCCGGATTCAGGCCAATGATTCGATCGCCGTCGAAAGCCATCCAAATCACTCCCGTGCGGCTGCACAGGACGAAGCGAATGTGAAGCGCGACGCGTTTATCAAAAGTCTCCGTTGGGACAGTGGTGAAGGTGACCCCATCGAATTGCATCAGGCCCACCGGCGTCACCAGCCATAGATACCCGTCGGGACCTTGAGCAATTCCGTTGATTTCGTTGTCCAGAAGGCCGTCGTCAATTTGCCAGACACGCGCGCACCACTGCGCATTGGGCGAACAAAGCCCGGGAAGAGCGGCTGAAACAAAAAGCAATGCCATCCACACGCGGAGGCGATTGAACCGGGCTGCCATAGGAAACACAGTTTAAATTAAGGGAAACGAGGCGTCTCCTCAAGTGGGGATGCTCGCCCAAATGGGCGATGGCGATTGAACGCTTTATCCCTTAGACTGGCTATCAGTCCAAATGAGTGTGAATATGTCGCCATGAACGTGTGCGCAACCCTGATCATTCCACAAAAAAGATGAGGCATTTTCGTCAGTTGTAAAGTGAGTCTAAATCCTGTTAAATAAAAAAATGAAAATAATCAAATACTGGTTGTTGATGGGCGTCGCGGCGGCATTTTGCTGCTCAATCGGAAACGCGCAAATCAGCTATACAAACTCGCTGGTGGGAGCGACGCTCATTTATTCCAACGGCTTTGACGGGGCGGCGGTGAATATTTCAAACACGCCTCCGGATTATGCCGTGACGCTTTTTGGCGGCAGCAATAACGCGGTTTGGATTGATGCTGGAACACCCGGTGATACCAATGCTTTTTATGCCGACGGGACCGTTGGCACTCCACAAGGAGACACCATCCTGTTGCCGTTTGTGGCGCAATCCAATCAGGTTTACACGTTGACAGCCACGGTGAACATGACTGGCAACCCGGGGAGCTGGGTTACGTGTGGCTATGCGCAATACTACGGCATGCCCGGCATTGCCAACGCGGCGCCAAATGGCGGTGGCGTGAATTCTTATGCCTGGACGCTGCGTAATTTTACTGGAAACACGGAGTATTTTGCGGGGGCAGGCGGAGGGCACAACATCTACAATGGCACGCCTGCCGGTCAGGTGAATTCAGGAACCTACACATATACGCAGATATTAAATACGACCAGCAATAAATGGGTGACCACGGCCTTTTTTAACGGCGTGCAATTGGGTTTACCCTATACCTATCCCTCCGCCCCGGCAATCGGCGCGATTGGACTTGGCCAGCACGTTCTGAGCACGCCCAGTGATTACCAATGGAAATCCCTGGCCCTTTTCGCAAACCAGCTTGCATTTCTGCAAGAGCCGGTATCGGAAAACGTTAACCAGGGGACTGACTTTACTGACTCGGTTCAGATGGGCGGAACTCCGCCATTCTCCTATCAATGGTTTAACAGCGGCGTCCCTGTGGCTGACGCCACCAATGCCATTTTGACCATCGCTTCTGTATCACCAAGCGATGCCGCCACTAATTATTATTGTGTGGTGACGAATGTCTATGGCGCTGTCACAAGCTCGCCGGCGAGCCTGGGCGTCTATTCCACACCGCAATTTTTGAGTGCGGACCCGGTGACATATACGAACCTGATGACATTGTTTGGCGGCACGAATATTGACGGAACCAATTATCTGGGTTCTTCCCCGTCATTCTCGGCCTTCGCGGGCGGGTTGCAGCCAATAACATATTTTTGGCAGACCAACGGCGTGGCTGTTGGCGGCGCAACGAGCAGTTCCTTCACCTTCATAAATTGCCAGTTGGACAGTCCCACCAATTTCAGTTGCATTGCCAGCAACAGTCTTGGCACGGCAACCAACACCTGGACGGCGCAATATATCCCGACGCCCACGGCGCCCTATCCACAAGCGATTATCGCCGATGCCCCGGCTGCTTACTGGCGGTTGGATGAAACAAATTACGACCAGACCTTCAATGAAAACGACGGCGAAGTTTGCAACGATTTCATGAGCGGCAATAACGGCATTTACACCAACGTCGCGCTGGCCCAGACGCCCGGTTATTACGTTACTGTGGATGGTAGTCCTCTCATCACCGATTCAAACGAAACCGCGGCCTATTTTGGTCCTCCTCTGCCTCTCCCCGGCGAAGCCTTTAGTGTGGGGACCAACGTTGATTTCAGCGCTTCCAGTAATGCCGAGTTCACCGTGTCAGTTTGGGCCAATGGCGGCTACCTGGGCGATACCTACACTGAGCCGGCCAACGGCGGCATAGTGGCCAAGGGCGGCTACGGTACTGAAGAGTTTGCCCTCGACGATGGCGGCAGCGGGGGAGCCGTCCGGTTTATGGTGAGAAATGCCGCAAACGCTCTTTCCGGCGCCGGCAGCACTCTCAAATTGAGCGGCGACGACAGTTGGCATCTTCTGGTTGGAGTATGCGACGAATCCAACGGGGCGGTCAACCTTTACGTTGACGGCCTCCTGGCAGCTCAAGCGACCATTCCCAGGGGCAGCGGCGTGCTGCCTTCCGCTTTGGCGCCGATCACCATTGGCGCGGACGGCGCCGGACAGTTCAACGGGGGTCTTGACGACGTGGCGATATTTAATTACGCCCTCTCCGCCGGCCAGGTGGCCCAGCTCTATGCTTCACCCGGTGGTGTCAATCCGCTCACTATTACCGCCCCGGTGCCTCCAACCAATTTCGTGTGGAGGCAGAGCACAACCTTGACGATTCCCGCGTTTGCCATCGGCCAGCCGCCCCTCGGTTATTACTGGACCAACCTGACCACCGCCTCCATTGTAGGAGGAGCGGGTGTTAAAGGAGGATCGGGTTCCAGTCTTGTGTCAACACTCACTGCAACCCTGACCATCACGAACGCTTCCCCCAGCTACAGTGGCGACCAATTGGAACTGGTTGTCACCAATGCCACCGGCTCCACAAATGTGTTTACCACTTTGTTCAGTTATCCGCCGCCGATAACCGTCGGCTATACCAATTCCATTCTTTACTCCAACGTGTTTGACGCGGGGACGTGGAACCTTGCCGGCACGGCCGCGACAGAGGTGAACAATTTGGTCGGGGGCAACAATACGACGTGGACCGACGCGTTGGGAACCAATGACACTGGCAGCCTGGAGGGAAGCGGCCTTGATAACACTAAGTTGGGAGATAGCTGGCTATTGCCCTTCACGCCGGAATCCGGATATGTTTACACCATAACCGCTTCGGCCTATATGACTGGTTACCCGGGCAGTTGGATTGGCGCGGGTTTTGCCGCGACAATCCCGACCAATGCCGTCGGCAGCGCGCGGTTCGCTGATCCCAGTATATATGGTTATGATTTTCTTATCTGGGTTCAAAACACTGGAAACGTTGAGTTCTTAGGGGGGCCGGGAGGAAGCGATTACATAACCAACGAGAACAACTTTATTGCCGTCACTTTGCCCATGACTCATACGGCGCAGGTCGTATTGGATACGACGGGCGCTCAATGGGTTAACTATGCATTTATGGACGGTGTTCCTTGCGGAACAAACGTATATAACCCCAACCCGCCAATCAGATCCGCTGGGATTACTCAATCCGGCTTGGGCGCTCCTAATGATGTCCAATGGGTCTCCTGGTCGCTCACTCAAGTGGCCCCCGGCGGTGTCCCGCCTTATCTCCTGGCTCCATTGCCGCCAGCCAGCAGTATCACGCTGACAAACCCGACAATGACAGTGACGCTTAATGCCACGGCATTCGGCTCGGCCCCTATGGGTTATCAGTGGGTCAACAACTCCTCGGTTCTCGTGTCGGGTGTGACCAACACCCCAAATCCCAGCACCCCGAACAACGCGGCGCCGGAAACTGCAGACCTCAGCATTCCCGAGAGCAGCTTGAGCGCCGGCCAGTTGGAATTGGTTGTGACCAATGCCTATGGCACGAACATCACCCTCATCCCGCTGATTTCTCCGATCAACGGCAACCCGGCTCCAATCGGGGTCACGCTGACGAATAATATGCTTTACCTGACATGGCCGACCGACCATACCGGTTGGCAATTACAAGCGCAGACAAACCCGGTATCGGTGGGCCTCAGCACTAATTGGGTGGACTACAATCCCTCAACCGGCACGAACCGGGTGGTCGTTCCGGTTAACCCGGCCAGCGGGACCGTGTTTTACCGGCTCATTTACAACCCGTAACGAAAGAAATATGACCGACGCAGTTCATGTATCCGCCAAAGGACAGTGCTCTATGGATGATGTTTCAAGGAGGGAAAGTCACGTTTTTGGCGGACTGAAGTCGGGCGTGAAGGCGCCGCAGGGCGCCTTCACTCTCATTGAACTGCTGGTGGTCATTGCCATCATCGCCATTCTCGCCGCGATTCTGCTGCCCGTCCTGAACGCCGCGATGATTCGGGCCAAGGAAATTGACGGCCGGAATAACCTCAAGCAACTGGGCACGGCGGAACTGCTCTATCTGAATGACAATTCTGGGAACATGTTTGTATATCAGAGCGTAACGTGGATCCCAACGCTCGAGCCTGTATATAATTCCATAAGCAACGTGGTGATATGTCCCATGACCGATATTCAGCGTCCCACGCCTGGTGTTGACAACGCGGGCAGCTATAACACGGCCTGGTTTAAAACAATTAATTATACCGGTCCTGGCGGCACCATGTATAACGGCAGCTACGCCATCAACGGCTACCTTTATGCCGTCACCCCCACCGGCCCCAATTATGGTGATAAATTGCCATTCATGAGGGATACTAATGTGAAATTTCCCACTCAAACCCCGGTATTTGGCGATTCGGCGTGGTGTGACGCCTGGCCTCAAACAAATGATCCATGCCCAAATCCCGTGAACTTGCAAACCCCGGTTCCGACTACGCTCGGCGCTATAGATAACACTTATGGTGAACAAGGGCAGGTAGGCATGGATAGATTTCTTATTGCCAGGCATGGCCCTCATCGGGTAAGCGTGCCTCCGACCAGTGCCCAACTGCCCCCATCGAATGCAATTGGATCTCTGCCAGGCGGAATTAACATGGTCTTCATGGACGGGCATGTTGAGGATGTCGCGCTGAGTAGTCTATGGAATTTGACCTGGCACCCGGGTTGGCAGGCCAGCAAATCAGGAGG
>JBOHXA010000664.1:0-12603 GCA_050737335.1 Limisphaerales bacterium
TCCGGTCTTGGGATCAAGCCCGTTCAAAATTAATCAGAGCGCGCTCACGCGACGCTGCTACAGAAAGCGAGGTGCGTGGCAGCGGACATGAGTCCGCTCCGACTAACTCCTCGCGGAACAAACGTACGGCCTGGCTCACCACCCAACCCATCAGCCAGCCGTTCATGCATAGGGCCCGCAAACCCCTTTTACCGTGGCAGCGAGCGTGAGCGCGCTCTGACTGAATAAGGTCGTGAGTCGTACGGTTGCCGTGACTCGGCAGCACAACAGCGGATAAATCCCGTCGAAAAAATCCGGGGAGTTCTAAAAGGATGAAACGAGATAAAAACCCCATTCGCCCCAAGCCGTTGCCGAAAGACTTCATCCTGTAAATCCCGTCCATCCTGTCCAAAATCATCTCCAGGGTTTCAAAAGGTTCCAACTGCCGTTATTGAACATGCCTTGTGCGTTGGTACGCTATTGACATGATAAAAGCGGAAAAATTTGTCCAGCGCGCGTCCAGGCCCCTCGCCAAAGGCATTCGAATCCGCGTCGCTTTGAACCCGTTACCCCCCGCCGCCTGCAAAAACCAACTCCAGAGAAAACCCAAAATCGCCTCCATCCCATCCGACGCCAAAATCAGGTTCCCTTATACAACAACAGGCCTTTCAACCCTCCAATCTCCTTCCACTTCTCATCACTGGAATATAGAAACTTCCAAAGTCGAGTCGCATTTTCCAACTGTCTCCTGCATTTTGCACACATTACAAATGTCAAGACTTGTATTACACCGCAACACGCTAAAACACAATGACTTCCTCCCGCCTGCCCCTCATGCTCTATCGAGGGACTGTCCAAAATATTCCCGATTGATGGGGGGACAGATCCAAAACGCATTTTCCTTACATCCATCAAAAACCAAAATATACAATTACCGGACTGGGCTGGGGCGGACCTGCGCCTCTCCCGGCCGGCTGCCGTGCGCTATTGTAAATAAGTAAATCTAACAATTATGTCTTCCGCGCCCTCTCGAAACCAGGCCGCAACGATCCTCAAAACCCTGTGTGACCGCGGAATTGTCGCGCCGAACCGCGATGACACCAAATCCCGGACCAGGCTCGTCCCGCGCCCCCAAAAAAAGAACATGGGCTGGTCTTCGACGAGGGGCCTTGGCGAGCTGCTGGCGCCGGTCGAGGCTCGTCGGACGACGCTTCGGAAATAACGCAGCAGCTTACCCGTTGGGACGACAACAAATTCCCCTTCAACGCTGCACCCGGGCGCTTCCGCCGCCAAACGTCTTCTCGACTTCTTTGCGTGTGGCCATGCTGGTATCGCCGGGCGTCGTCGAGGCCAGCGCGCCGTGCGCGGCCCCATAATCCACGGCTTTTTGCGGATCGTTAAATTCCAAAAACCCGAATTGCAAGCCGCTCGCAAAACTGTCGCCCCCGCCGACGCGATCGAGAATTTCCAATTCCGGATATTTGCGGCTCTCGTAAAATTTCCCATCGTGCCAAAGAATGGCGCTCCAATCGTTTTTTGTCGCGGTGATCACGCGCCGCAGCGTCGTCGCGGCCACTTTGAAATTCGGATAGGCTTTCGCGGCGGTTTCAATCATGCTTTTGAAAGCCTCCGTTTCGATATTGCTGAGGTTATGGTCTGCGCCTTTGACCTCGAATCCCAGGCAGGCGGTAAAATCCTCTTCATTGCCAATCATCACGTCCACGTGTTTGGCAATTTCCTTGTTCACCTCCCGGGCTTTTTTCAATCCACCGATGGATTTCCAAAGCGAGGGCCGATAATTCAGGTCGTAACTGACCACCACACCGTGCTCTTTGGCCGCTTTGACCGCTTCAATGGCCAGGGCGGCGGTGGATTCCGACAGCGCCGCGAAGATTCCCCCCGTGTGCAGCCAGCGCGCGCCGGCTTTCCCGAAAATATGGGCCCAGTCAAAGTCGCCGGGTTTTAACTGCGACGCCGCCGAATTGCCGCGGTCGGGCACGCCCACCGCGCCACGAATGCCAAAGCCGCGTTCAGTAAAATTCAGGCCGTTGCGGACTGTGCGGCCAATGCCGTCGTCCTGGCGCCACAGGATCAAATCGGTGTCCACGCCGCCCTGCATGATAAAATCCTCGATCAAATGGCCAACTTCGTTGTCCACCAGGGCCGTGCATACCGCCGTTTTATATCCGAAACATTTTCTCAGGCCGCGCGAGGTGTTGTACTCGCCGCCCCCTTCCCAGATTTTGAAGTCACGTGTCGTCCGAATGCGGCCTTCGCCTGGATCCAGGCGCAGCATGATTTCGCCGAGCGAAATTTGGTCATATTTGCAGGAAGCTTTGTCGCGGATTTGAATATGCATATCACGCGGGATTTTTATACAAGGACGCCCCAATTTCAAAACAAAACGCGGGCCTTGCAGCCGGTTTCCGACCAGGACCATAACCGTTTTGGCCTGTCCGGGCGTGAAAATTTCACGCAGGATGCGTGACTTTCACGCGTGCTTCCTGCCTGTTAAATCGGAAAATGCAGGAATTAAGCATAAAAATGAATGGCATCAGTTATGCCATTGGTCGGGACGTTCCGTATTCTTGTTTTAAATAGCCATGGCTATTGTTATGAAAGCGGAAGCCGCGGTTTGCGCCGCGGCTCTCATCGTAGGGCGGGCACGGTGCCTGCCGGTTTCCGGACATCTCCGCCCGGAGCTTCTTAATAATGAAATCCCGCCAACACCCGCGGCTGGCAAGCCGCCGCAACCGGCAGGCATCATGCACCGCCCTACATTTTCTTCACGCCACTTCGTGACTTGATGATTCTTAATGTGAATATGACAATGAACAAAACTAGCAGGTTCCCATTAGTGTTGCTTCTTGTTATTTTTGCCGCCGTTGCGCTACGCGCATCGGCCATGGTCTTCACGGAGGATACGTACATCGGGCCCGCTGACACCAGTTACGACGGACAGGATATCGTGGTCCTTGACTGCGCGCTGACCGTGGACGGACCGCATACTTTTTCCAGCTTGGTGCTGGCCGCCAATGCCATCCTGACCCATTCCGCGTCCACAAATGGCGAATTGCCGGTAGTCTTGAGCGTCACGAATGCCCCATATGTGCTCCCTGGACCCGCGACCGCGGTCGAACTGGCCAACTCGAATATCTTTACGCCATTGCTGGTGACCGACACCAACGGCAATGCCTATACCGGGGGCGTTGATTACCGCGAATTCACCTATTCCAATAGCATATGGATCGAGCAAACAACCAACTCGTCCATTCCCGATGACGGGACAGTGCTAGTGAGCTATAGCTATGATGGAAGCGTTGCGGCGGGCCTTGACCTGACGGTGACCGGCGTGGTTTGGGTGAGCGCTGGATGCGAGATAGACGCGGATCGCATCGGCTACGGCCCGGGTTTTGGTCCGGGCGCTGGCTCGACTTCGGCGAACGAATTCTCATTTGGTCCAGGCGGCGGCGGCGATTTCCGACATCTTTGGAGCGTCCCTCATGGCGCCTTACTCCGGAACATTTACGGTTTCGTTACCGACGATTTCCGGCGCGGTCACCGGTACAAACGGCGCGGGTGTGCCAGGGGTTCTGATGGAGGCGAGCGGCGGACTTGTCGCCGCGACAACGGATACCAATGGGAATTATTCGCTGGTCGTGCCTTCGGGCTGGACCGGGACTGTGACGCCATCGCTCGGTTCCAATGCATTTCTACCGGGTTCGATGAGCTATACAAACGTGTCCAACCCGTTGACCGGTCAGAATTATTCGATGGTCCGGACGATCTCGCCGGCTCTGACGCCGAGCCTGAGCGCGGGAAACTGTGTATTGAATTGGAACGGCATATCGGGCGTGACCTACCAGGTGTTCTGGTCCACCAATCTCCTGACGTGGCAACCCCTCGGCAGCCCTATCGCCGGAACCAACGGTCCGATGGAATACTCCATGCCGGCAGGCTCGAACCACCAGGAATTCTTCCAATTACAGGTGACACACTGAGGACTGGATGGGTGGATTGGCGGATTCGTGCGCCAATGCGGGGGGATGCGTTGTGGATCGCGAAATTTCCGGAATGTACGGATAAAAGGCTTCTGGTTCCTCTTCATCTTTGGTTTCTCCTTTCTGCGCCAAATTTTTTTGCCTAAAATGAGCGGATGAAATCGAAAGGGGCGGTTTACCTCGTTGGCGCCGGGCCGGGCGATGCGGGGCTGCTCACGTTGCGTGGCGCCGAACTATTGCGCCAGGCCGATGTGGTCATCCATGATTTGCTCGTCAATCCGGCTTTGCTCCGGCTGGCGCGGCCGCAAGCGGAGCTGATTTCCCGGCGAAAACGCTCCGAGCTGCCCCAGCAGGAAATCAACTCCCTGATGATTGAAAAGGCCCGCCAGGGCAAGGCGGTTGTCCGGCTCAAAGGCGGCGACCCGTATGTTTTCGGGCGCGGCGCGGAGGAGGCCATTGCCCTTGCCTCCGCGGGCATTGATTTTGAGGTGGTTCCCGGAGTTTCTTCGATTGTGGCAGCCCCCAATTACGCCGGCATCCCGCTGACTCATCGCGAATTTTGCTCCAGTTTCACCGTCTTCACGGGGCATGAGGCCGATGACAAGGCGGGCTTGCTCTATAGTCAAATCGCCAAAATCCCCGGGACAAAAATTGCGCTTATGGGCACGGAAAAGCTGGAGGAATGGACTCAAGCCGTCATGGCCCACGGACTCGCGCCGGAAACACCCGCGGCCATCATCCAATGGGGAACGCGGGGAAGACAAAAATCGGCCGCGGGCAACGTCGGCAGCCTCGCGGCCCTGGCCAGGGAACAGGATTTTTCGGCCCCGGCGCTGGTCGTTCTTGGCGACGTGGTGCGTCTGCGCGAAAAATTAAACTGGTTTGAAAACCGTCCCTTATTTGGAAAACGGATCGTTGTGACGCGCGGGCGCGGCCAGGCGGCGCAATTGTCTCACAGACTGGCCGTCCTGGGCGCTGACGTTTTGGAAATACCGGCCATCAAACGGGTGGAACCCGAAAACCGCCAGGACATCGTGGATGCCCTGCTTGTGCTCAATACCTATGACTGGCTCGTTTTCACCAGCGCCAACGGCGTAACGGCATTCTTCGATTTGTTTTTCCGGAATTTCAAAGACCTTCGGGATTTGGGTGGCGCAAAAATCGCCGCCGTTGGCCCCGCCACCGCCCACAGCCTGCGGCAAATGCATCTGCAGGTGGACGTCATGCCCGAGGAATATGCCGCCAAAAAAATCGCTGAACAACTCGCCAAACACGGCAGCATCGAAAATTGCAAAATCTGTCTTCTGCGCGCGCAGGATGCCAGCCCGGACCTGCCCCAAGCCCTCGAAGAATGCGGCGCCATCACCGACGACGTCGCCGTCTATAAGACCGTGGCGGAAATCGAGGACAAGTCCGGGGTATCGGAAGATTTTTTGAAGCGCGGAGCGGATTGGATGACGTTCACCAGCGGCTCAACCGTGCGGTTCATTCACGTCCGGTTTGATTTGCCTAAAATGATGAAGCAATTTCCAGGAATGAAATTGGCATCCATAGGCCCGGAAACCAGCAAAATGATCGGTTCCCTCGGGCTCTCGCCAACCGTCGAGGCTAAAGAACATACGGCTGATGACCTGGTGGCGGAATTGTTGAAACACTGAACATTTCCAACGCTCCGACTGTCAATTAAACGAAAATTTTGGGAAGAAAAATGATCCGTGGACTAAAGGCTGTTTCGTCGGCGGTGGCAGCGCTGTTTTGCTGCCTCTCGACTGCTTTGGCGGCGAACTTCACCGCGTCCCTCGACCGGAGCACGATTGAACTGGGAGAGACAGCGACGCTGTCGCTGACCTTTGAAGGCGGCCAACCGCAGAACGTTCCGACCCCCAACGTGCCCGGCCTGGATATTTCTGACAGTGGAAATTCTTCCAACATTAGTTGGGTTAACGGCCAAATGAGCACGGTCTTCACCGTGACCTTTTCAGTCACCTCGCGGCAAACGGGCGACTTTGTGATTCCCGCCATGGAGGCGGATATTGGCGGCCAGCGAATTTATACGCAGCCCTTGAAACTGAGAGTCACCAAACCGGGCGCGCCCAGCCTTTCTCAAATTAATTCCGGTTCGCAAATCGCGTTTATGCGCCTGGTCCTGCCGGACAAGAAGGTCTATCCCGGCGAAATGATCGCCGGACAGTTGCAGATTTTTTTCCGGGATGACGTTCAACGTTGGAACGGTTTCGAATTTACCTCGACTCCGGCGGACGGTTTCACCGTTGGAAAAATGATCCAGGGCGGCACTGAACGCGCGCGCATCGGTAATCGCACGTACACCGTCGAGCCTGTTTCCATCGCGCTGACCGCCGTTAAAACCGGGACCTTGACCGTCGGGCCCTTCACGGCAAACGCCCAGATCATCGTCGCGGGTGAAAACGGGCAGTGGGGGCCCTTTGGCGGGTTTTTCGCCGGCCAACAGAAAGAAGTCAGCCTCGCGGCCGATCCCGTCAGCGTCACCTCGCTCCCGCTGCCCACAGCCAATGTCCCGCCCGGCTTTAACGGCGCCGTGGGGGATTTTACCATGACCGTCAGCGCCGGGCCAACCAATGTAGCCGTGGGCGACCCGGTGACTCTGCGCGTGCAGATTTCCGGGCGTGGCTCGCTGGACTCCATTCAATTGCCCGCCCAAAACGGCTGGAATGATTTCAAATTATTCTCGCCCACGTCCAAAACCGATACGCGCGACGACCTCGGGGATGAAGGCTCCAAAACGTTCGAGGAGATTGTCATGCCGGAAAATGCGAACGTTCATGAATTGCCTCCGATTTCATTTTCCTTTTTCAATCCCGATGACGGCAATTATCACACGCTGACTCAGCCGGCAACGCCGCTGTTTGTGACTTCCGTTGGCGCAACCCCGCTGCCCGCGATTGCCGGGACAAAACCGGAAAGCCAGACAGCGCAGGCGCCGCAGGACATTGTGCCGATCCGCGAAAATTTTGGCGCGCTCGCCCGGGTCGGCCCGCCGATCGTCACGCGCCCGGCATTTCTGGCGGTTCAAAGCGTTCCGGTCCTCGCGTTCATCTCACTGCTGGTTTGGCGCCGGCGCGCCGATCGTCTGGCCAACAATCCCCGCCTGCGCCGTCAGCGCGCGGTCCAGCAACTCATTGCCGGCGGTTTGAATGATTTGAACAAATTCGCCGGGGATAACAAATCCAATGAATTTTTTGCCATTTTGTTCAGATTAATGCAGGAGGAACTTGGCGAACGACTCGATTGCCCGGCCATATCCGTTACCGAAGCGGCCGTGGATGAGCGGCTGGTTGCGCTTGGGGCCGGGCCGCAGACAATGAACTCGTTGCGTGAGCTTTTTCAGGCCTGTAACCAGGCGCGCTACGCCCCGGTCCAAACTTCACAGGAACTTTCCGCTTTGGCCTCGAAATTCAAAAGCACTGTCGCCGAGCTTCAGGAATTAAAGGTATGAACCGCAATTTTTCCATTTTGGCCGCGGTATTCATTGGCGCCGGGACGCTTTTTGGCGCCGGCGTTCCTCTCGGTTTCTCCCATGCCAACCAACTCTATGCCGAAGGCAAATTTCCCCAGGCAGCCAGGGCTTATGAAAGTATTCTAAAGTCCGGCGCAGTTTCGCCAAACGTTCTTTTTGACGAGGGGGACGCGGAATTTAAATGCGGCAATCTCGGCCTGGCCATTGCCGCCTTTCGCCGCGCCGCGCTGCTCTCGCCCCTCGACGGCGAGATCCGGGCAAACCTTGATTTTGCGCGCAACCAGGTCCAGGGACCCGGTTGGCGGGAAAACTGGTGGCAAAGCCGCCTCGCCGTGCTTTCGTTAAACGCATGGACCGTGCTGGCGATGATTGCATTTTGGCTCACGTTTATCCTGTTCGCCGCCGCCCAATATCGTCCCGCGTGGAAGGATGCCCTGCGGGCTCCAGCCCGGGCAATGGCAGCAATCGCGCTTGTCCTGGCCGCCTGCGTTGCCGCCGCCGTCACGACCCATTTTTCGGATCCCATCGCCGTGGTCGTGTTGCCGCGCGCCGTCACGCACAGCGGCCCATTTGATGATGCGCAAAACATTTTTGCCGTTCACGACGGCGCCGAACTGGCTGTTTTGGACCAGCGAAAGGGCTGGGTGCAGGTCAGCGACGGCTCAGGCAGGACTGGATGGATCAAACGCAGCCAGATTGAGGTGCTGCCGGTGATTTGATGGCTTCTCCACTCCGACGGAACTTTCCAATTTTAGCGACTCTTTAGTCGGCTACCGGGCGCGCGGCTCCGTCGCGCGGGCTGATGCGCGCGCCTCAACCGCCTCCGGGGCGCGTTCAAGCGGTTCCAGGTTTCCATCCCGGCGCAGGCGCATTTTGCGGCCGCCCCATTCAATGGAATTGCCGCAAAACGCGAATGCCCATATCGCCACCTGCAACAAATCTTTGACTGGTACCAGCCAAAATGGCGCCGGCTTTTGCCGTGCCGGGTTGAATCGCCGCTGTAAACTTTGCGCCATGGCGACGCGGCCCGCCAACAATACGATCGCCGCCGCCGCGCACCGGGCCTCCGCTCGCGCGAGGGCCTGCCCCAGCCAAATCAGCGGCCAAAGTGTGCCGTTGCACAATATGCTGAATAGATAACCTACAGGCATGCAAACACGGATCGTCCGGCCCCACCGAAGCTGGTGTTTCCAGGCATATAACCAATTCGACGGCATGTCCCAGCATTCCACGACAACCGGGCAGAGTTCAATTCGTCCCCCTTTCTTTGCGATCCGGCGCCCCAGTTGATAGTCATCGGCCAGGCAGTCGGCCAGGGCCGCGAAGCCGCCAACTTGTCTGAGGCATTCCTGACGTGCCAAAATCGCCGCCCCCATCGCAAAATCAAGTGATCTCATTGATTTGGATTGTAATACCCCACTCCAAAAATCAACGTTTACGACAACGGCTTCCCATTGCGAGGCCAGACTGGCCGCGTTGGCGATGCGGTAAAAGCAATTGACCAGGGCCACCTCGGAATCGCGCAAAGGCGCAACCATGTTCCTTAAAAAATCCGCCGGCGCGCGCACATCGGCGTCACTAACCAGGATTAAATCATATCTCGCGGCCCTTTCGAGTTGGGCCAGAGTGGAGACTTTGGCGTTCATCCCCAAAGTCTGGCCGCAGATGACTAATTTCGCGTCCGCTTCCGGATATTTCCGGATCAGTTCGCGGACGACGTCGCAAACCGGGTCGTCCGCCGCAGCCACCCCAAATAGAAGTTGCAACGGCCCGGAATAGTTTTGATTGAGCCAGCTTTCCAGCGAATCCGGGGTGGTCGCGTCACATCCCTTGAGCGGTTTAAGAATGGAAACCGGGGGCGAAAACGCCGGATCGGCGATGCGTTTGTGGATGGGAAATTTCCGCGCGGCAAAAAATTGCCACAGAACCAGCGCAAAACTGAAGACGGCAAAAGCGGCCGGAATGAATTTCAAAAAACTCACGCCAGGACTTCGGCGGCTTTAACCTCGGGATGTTCATCCAGGACGAGCACGCCGTGCGGGGGCAAATCGTAATTGCCGGAGAAAGTATTACCGGTCAGAAAATCATGCATGGGTTTGTAAAACTGGATACGGACCGGCGAATTTTGATGATTCAACAGGAAAAAGACGCGTGTTCCGTCCTTTTCTCTCAGGCTAACCTCGATGTTTTCCGGCACTTTTAAAAGCGGCTGCAGCCCGCACAATTGCCGCAGCCAGGCGACCAAATCGTTATAAAAATGTTGGTGGCTCATGGTGCCGACGTAGATGGCTTTGCCCAGGCCGAAAGTATTCATCGTCACGGCGGGACGGCCGGCGTAAAAGTCCTTCGCGAAAACCGCCAGGGTTTGGCACCCTTTCGGCTCGATGATGTCGCACCAGATTTTGGCCGGATGCAAATGGCTGGTGGGAAAGGTGCCTTTAAAGGTCAGATGATTCTCATCGCCGGGCGCGATGGGATCAAAGTCGAGGACCTCTATCCCGAACAGGTCAGTCATGTTGCCGGGATACGGAGTATCGGGAGAAATATGGTTTTGGTTGACCAGGCCGGTGTTGAAAGTGCTGACGAGTGTCCCGCCATTTTGCACGTAGAGTTTAAGCCGGTCCACTTCCGCATCGGCCAATAATTGCAGCGATGGCGCAAAAACGATCTTGTATTTGCCGAGCCCGTCAATCGGCCGGGAAAAGTCCACCTGAATGTTGCGGTCGTGGAGGGAGTTGTAAATAAGCTGGATATGCTCGCGCAGGTCGAAAAATTTGCTGGGCTGGATCGGCTGCTGCAACGCCCATTCATTGTCGTGAGTATAAAGGATGCAGACGTCCGCCAGGACCCTGGTGTTCCTGATTGCCGGGGCCAGCAGTTTAATTTCTTCGCCAAGCTGCGTGATTTCCTTGAGCGTCCGGCTGTTGTCCCCGTGATGGCGCATAACCGCGCTGTTGAATTTTTCAGGACCAATCCGTGGCTGTTGCCACCGAAAATAGAGCACCCCGCTGGCGCCGCGCGCGATTATCTGATAGGTAAAAAGCCTGATGATGCCGGGGCGGACGGCCGACTTGGCTTCCTGCGCCTCAGATTGCCCGACTTTCTGTTCCATGGCCCAAAAACCGTAATCGCCGTCCGGGGCGTTAATGTCGGTCTTTTTGAGCGAGCGCATCATATCAATGTCGCAGGCCAGCTCGGTCACTTTGCTTTTGAGCGGGACGTTGCTCTCCATGGAGACAAAATCCACCGCTTCGGCCATATCAAAATGGTCATAATTGCGAAGGAAAGCCCGCATGGTCACGGTCACGGGCTGATGGCTCAGACCATGAAGGATTTCTGTCTGCATTTTGACGAACTGCACCATGGTGTCGCTGCTGAATCGGTGCCAATCAAGCAACAGCGCCGGATTGTGCGCTGCCGGGGCGCGCATGGGCATGGGAACCTCCTCAAAAGTTGACACCATCTGGCCCCAGAAACGCAGGCCCAACAGTTCGTTGAGCCGGTCAACACTCTTGTATTTGGCCTCCAGCCACAGATGCCATTCCTCCAGCGTGGCCTCATTGAACGAGAATTCGCTGTTATTGCCGCCAATGCTGTTGTCAATCTGCCAGGCGATTAATTGGGGATGGTTCCCCAGCGCCTTGGCCATCGCCGTGACAATCCGTTTGGAATAATCCCAAAAAACATCGCTGCTCAAACAGACCCCGCGGCGCGTGCCTTCGTGCTTGAGCAAACCCTGATCATCCATCGGGAGGATTTCTGGATGTTTGCGCGCCAGCCAGATCGGTGGCGCGGCGGTGGGCGTGGCCAGTACCACCTGGAGGCCGTGTTCGCCCATGATGTCCATCACTCGATGGAGCCAGTCAAAATCATATTGGCCCTCCTGCGGTTCGCAGATGCCCCACGTGAATTCCCCTATCCGTACGACATTCAAACCCGCCCGCGCCATCAGGGCCGCGTCCCTTTGCCAGGCGCGTTCCCACAGCGTCCCGGGATGCTCATCCTCTCCTCCATTGGGAACAACCGAATACTCGGGGTAATAATCAACGCCAAAAAACATAGGTTTATAACTGTTTTCAGCTCACGTTCCGGCTACCCTCCGAATTTAATGGAAAAACCCGCGAGCCGCAAACTAAAACTGCCAAAAAGGATTTGATTGGGCGGCGCGGGCGGTTAACAGTGTTGACGTTTTATGTTTGAAAACATCGGCGAGATGATGCTGCTGTTCTGGCGGACGCTGCAGGCCCTGCCGTTTGCGTGGCGGCATCGGCAAAAGATTTTTGACCAGTTTTTTGAAATCGGCAATGCCAGCCTGTTAATGGTTTGCATGTTGTCCTTCTTTATCGGCGCGGTTCTGGCCCTCCAAACCGGCCCGGTCCTGGTCGAGCGCAGCCTCTCCAGCGCCGTGGGAGGCATCGTCGGTTACGCCGTGGCCAAGGAGATGGCTCCGGTGATGATGGCTATTTTGATTGCGGGCCGCATCGGTTCGGCCATGGCCGCCGAGATCGGGTCCATGCGCGTCTATCAGGAAATAGACGCATTGCGCACGATGAATATCAATCCCATCCATTACCTGGTTATGCCGCGCCTCATCGCCCTCGCTATCGCGCTGCCAATGCTCGTCGTTTTTGCAATCCTCGTCGGCTGGTTCGGCGGGGCGGTCATCGCCGATGTGAACAATCAAATCTCCATCCCCTTTCAAACCTTCTTTTCCGACCTTCGTGACATCGTGCATGTAAAGGACGTGGCTAACGGCGTTTTTAAGAGCTTTTGTTTTGCCATTATCATAGCCGTCGTTTCATGTCATCAGGGCATGATGACCATCGGCGGCCCGCGCGGCATCGGGCGCTCCGTCACCAAGGCCGTCGTGAATTCCATTGTGGCCATCGTCATTTTTGACTATCTGCTGACGAGGATCCTCCTCAGATGAACGCGGCCCCCAATAATAATCATTCCGGAGTGAGCGTGCATGTTCGTGGACTCCGAAAGAGCTTCAATTCACAGGAAGTTCTCAAGGGAATTGATTTTAACGTCGAGCCCGGCGAGATTTTCGTGATTATGGGTCCCAGCGGCAGCGGCAAAAGTGTTTTGCTCAAGCATCTCATTGGGCTGGACTCGGCCGATTCC
>JBOHXA010000665.1:0-6670 GCA_050737335.1 Limisphaerales bacterium
GTTGGGGGCCGGGAGCCCTATACGTTCACTCCCGGCCCTCAACTGTACGCTGAAGAACGTTGACAGCGGCAAAAGTTAAAAGCGGGAACGGCGCCCCTCGCAAGTCTTAAAACGTTTCAACGTTTCAACGAATCACGGCACGTCTTTGCCTCGCCGCTAAACTCCCGTCAGGGCCTTCCCAGGCTGCGGCTGATAAATCTTCATGTTCGGCCAGCGCTCGCGAATCTGCGACTCAAACCAGCCCCGCGCGGCGTCGTCTCCATGCCCCAGGAGCACCGAGCGCGGCGAAACCCGGCCTGCGAAGTCCAGCAATTCGTTTCGATTGGCGTGCGCTGTCAGATCGAAGTCCTCCAGATCGCAATTTCTCGTCAATCGCCCGGCGGTGGGACTGAATTCAATGGTTTCTCCGCGTTTGGCCGCTTTCAATCGCCCCGCCGGCGAATCAGGGTCGGCATATCCAACGAAAAAGATGCTTTGCTTTTCATCACCGGCCATGCGAACCGCCAAATCGTGAGCGGCCGTATTTTCGCTCATCATGCCCGCGGTAATGACGAAAATTTTGCCGCCGCTCAGCCTCATGTTTTCAGCCTGCCCTTTTTGAAGGACAATAAGGTCCAGCGCTTCGTGCAACTGCAATTGCCCGTGCTGCCGGTGCGTCCGATGCGCTTCCAGGTCGTAGATTTCAGTAAAGACCCTTCCCAGGCCCCCGATATAGACCGGCTGGCGTTCCAGCTTTTCCTCCCGCATCAGCAAGGCCAGCGTCGCGAGGATTTCCTGGGTTCGGCCCAGGGCAAAAGCCGGCAGAAGCACGCACCCTTGCCGCTTCCGGGCCTGGTGAATCGCCGACACCAGCCGTTTCATTTCCTGCTCGCGCGAATAGTCCAGCGCAATGTCGCGATTTCCCCGTGTCGTTTCCATGATCAATACGTCCGCCTTCACGTCCTCAAATCGCGCTTTGCGCAGCAGCGTCTGGTCATGGAAACACACGTCGCCGGTATAAAAGAGCGTTTCTTTTTTCCCGCGGACCAGAATCCCGGAGGAGCCGAGTGTGTGGCCCGCGTCGTAAAATTCCAGCGTCGGCGAGGGCTCGCCCATCCGCGTCTTATGAAATGCCGCCCATTCAATCGGCCGATTATATTTGAAGCCCTGGAACACCGGCGCGATCTCATCCACTTCGTCGTGAGTGTACAGGGGATATTCGCTGATACCGGCCTCATCGCGCTGCCGGGTCATTACGTTGACGGAATTGTGGAGAACGCGTTCAACCAGAAAATAACTTAACTCCGTCATCAGGACGTGCGCGCGCGGAAAATGACGGCATGCCACCGGAAGGGCGCCCACGTGGTCATGATGACAGTGAGAAATAGCGATGGCATCCACCTCGCCTCCGGCCTGACCGAACAGTGGCAACCCTTCCCGGCCATCACGTTTGGGATGCATCCCCGAATCCAGCAGCAGACGATGGCCGTCCAACTCCACAAGCCATGCGCTGGCGCCAATGTCCCTGTCCGGATTCAAATTGGTGATCGTCATTTTAAATCACATCAATACAAGACCTTGTCGGCCTTTTTTCGCCATTCCGCAAATACTTTCAGCGCTTCCTTCCGGAGCAACGATTTCATTGGAAGCGCGCGGCGGGACGCGGGGCGGCGCATTTCATTGTAAATGAACAGGTCGTCGAAATAAATTGCGGCGGCGTCTGAACGGGTGGCGCCGTGGAAAACCTCCTTGATTCGCGCCCAATAAATAGCGCCCAGGCACATCGGACAAGGTTCGCAACTGGAATAAAGTTCGCAGTCTTCCAGACGAAATCGCCCGAGCCTCTTGCACGCGTCCCGGATGGCGGTTATTTCCGCGTGCGCCGTCGGATCATTCGTCGCAACCACGCGGTTCCAACCCCGGGCGATGATTTTTCCCTGGCGGACAATCACCGCGCCAAACGGCCCTCCCTGGTTTGCGCGCATTTTCTGGCGTGACAATCGGATGGCCTCACGCATGAAATCGGTGTTCACCTAAAATGTTTCGCATAGTCGCAAACCAAAAGCGAAATTCCAAGGCCATTTCACAATCCAGAGGTTTGCCAACGCGCCCGCCTGTGGCCGCGCATCGCGCCAAAGCCGCAATCCTGCCCGAAAACACGCTCATCCGATTCGGCCGGTTTCGCGTCGCAAACGCTTGTATCCTTGCGCAAGCAAATATTTATCTGCATCATCGGCGGCGGTCGTTTTTAAAGTTTATGCATTACCGGGAACTTGGCCGCACCGGCTGGAAAATTTCTGAAATCAGTTTTGGCGCCTGGGCGATCGGCGGCGCCTGGGGCGCCGTGGATGACAAGGACTCGCTCGCCGCGCTCCACGCCGCGCTGGACGCCGGCGTGAATTTCTTTGACACCGCCGATGTCTATGGCGACGGCCGCAGTGAACGCCTCCTGGCCAAATTAAAGAAGGAGAGAAAGGAAAACTTTTTTATCGCCACCAAAGCCGGACGGCGGCTGCGAGAGCAGACCCCCGAGGGTTACATCCGCGAAAACCTTGCCACTTTCATCGAGCGCAGTTTGAGAAACCTCGAAACCGAGTCGCTTGATTTGCTCCAGCTCCATTGCCCGCCCACACAGGTCTATTACATGCCGGAAGTTTTTGATATTTTGGACGACTTCGTGAAGGCCGGTAAAATCCGCCATTATGGCGTGAGTGTGGAAAAGGTTGAGGAAGCGATCAAAGCCATCGAGTTTCCAAACGTTCAGTCGGTGCAGGCTATCTTCAACATTTTCCGGCAGCGTCCCGCCGACAAATTTTTCGACCTCGCGCGTCGGCACAAGGTCGGCATCCTGGCCCGGGTGCCGCTCGCATCGGGAATGTTGACCGGCAAAATCACGCGTGAAACCAAATTTGCCAAGGATGACCACCGTTCATTTAATCGCCGTGGCGAGACGTTCGATCGCGGCGAAACTTTCAGCGGCGTGGATTTCAAAGTGGGTTTGGCCGCGGTGGAAGAATTGAAGAAACTGGTCCCCGCTGAAGCCACCCTCACGCAACTGGCCTTGCGATGGATTTTGGAATTTCCCGCGGTCACCTGCGCGATCCCCGGCGCCAAGCGCCCTGAACAAGTGGCCGAAAACGCGGCGGCATCGGACCTGCCCGCGCTTTCGCCCGACTCCATGAAAAAAATCCGGGCGCTTTATGAGGCTGACATAAAGCCGCTCGTCCACCAATACTGGTAGTGTCGGCGGGCTATAATCACCGCCAATAACCGCGGGTCCAAACGCGATGGTGGCCGCGCCACATCCAGCCGCCTCTCACCCACCGGGCGCCGGGATGCGGTCTTGGCGCCCAACGTCCTCCGGCCCAGACCCAATGGTGGCGCCATTCCCATTGGCCGGGAATCCATATCCAGACGCTCAGAGGGCCGGGGGCCGCCGGCTCCGCTTCGTATTGCGGCGGAGGAGGATTGTTGTAATCCACTTCCGCCGGAGGAGGGGCCGGACGTTCATAAACCGCACAGCCAGCGAATATCGGCAGGCTGAATGCGATCAGCAACCATGTCTTTATCAATGACTTTTTCATAAGATTTAACTGCAGGATACAGGACCGTACAGGAAAGCATCGCGAGGGTGGCGGAAGGGTTTCAATTTTGCAATTTGGAATGTTCAAGGGTAATGAGTTGGTTTTAATCCATCGCGGCGTCAGGTTTTGTCAGATCAGTTTCTTGCGTTTCTTGATCTTTTCGTCCTGGAAGAAAATCCTGAACAGGAGCCAGACCCCGCCGGCGGCGGCGGCGATGAAGCACAGGATCGCCAGGCCTGGATAGCCGAAAATGGTGAAGCGGGTCTGCACGCGCATCAGCAATGACGCGCCCAGGATGAGCGAAGCCAGGATGACGCCGGCGGTGATGCGGTTGGCCACCTTTTGAAATCCTTCCACGAGCATTTGGGCGTCCACGGTCTTGATTTTCACTTCCAGTTCCGAATCCGCAAGCGAATCCAGAATGCGATTGAGGCGCCCGGGCAAATGCGTGAAGAGGTTTTTGAATTCGAGCAGTGAATTAATCATGGTTCCCTGGCTGGCATGTTTTTTGAGCCGTTGCGCCAGCAACGACGGAACGTTTTCACGCACCGCGGCGTAGGGATCAAATTTCGGACTAATGATCTTTCCGATTTCATCCAATTGCAGAAGCGTTTTGCCCAGCAACGTCAATTCGCTGGGCACAAACAGGCCGCTGTCAATGGCCGTCTTGCTCATGTCCAGAAGCGATTTGCCGACATTAAGTTGTTCCAGGCTTTGATTCTGTGCCGCGGTGATAATCTGGCCCATCCGCCGGCCAAACTGGACTTCATTGAAATTTTCGTCCGTGCGGCTGATGCCAATAATGATCTCGCTGGCCTGCTCATTATCGCCCTCACTTACTGCGATAAGAAGTTTGAGCAGATTTTCCTGGAGGCTGGGCGCGATGTGTCCAACCATGCCCAGGTCAATCAGCGCAATATGGCCGTCATCGGTCAAAAACACATTTCCCGGGTGCGGATCAGCGTGAAACATTCCGTCCACCATGATTTGCTTCAAATACGCGCGAAACAATTCATCCGCCAGTGGCGCCCCATTGAGGTCCAACCGCGCCAGCGGCGATAACGAGGTGATTTTCCTGCCCTGAACGAAGTCCATCGTCAAAATCGAACGGGTGGTGTAGTCCTCCACGGGCTGTGGAACCCGGATTTGATCGAACTCCTTTAAGTTATTGCCCAGGGTCACCAGGTTCTGCGCCTCGCGCTCGTAATTCAACTCTTTCTGGATGGTAACCCGAAACTCCTCCAGGACCGTCAGGAAACGATAGCGCCGGCCAAATTCAGTGTAGCCATCCAGAAATTCCGCTATTTGCGTGAGCACTTCAAAGTCTTCGGCAATCTGTCTGCGGATGTCCGGCCGCTGGACTTTGACAATGACCTGCCGGCCATCTCGCAATGCGGCGAAATGGACCTGGCCCAGCGACGCCGCCGCGATGGGTTTGGGATTGAACTCCGAAAACGCCTTGGAAATCCTTACACCCAATTCCGATAGAATGATTCGTTCAACCTCGTCGAACGGAAACGGCTTGACGCTGTCCTGCAAGCGCGAAAGCGGTTTCAAATAGACGTCAGGAATCAGGTCTGAACGGCTCGAGAGCAATTGTCCGATTTTAATATACGTAGGGCCCATCGCTTCCAGATCGTTGGCCAGTTCTTCCGGGGCCGGACTGTTTGGTTTGACGCTTTCGGCCGGTGTCAACAACTCGTCCACACCCATCTGACGGACAATGTCCGATCTTCCGTATTTCCAGAGGAGGGCGGCGATTTCGCGATAACGTTTCAGGTGGATTGTTGGCAATTTTAACTTCATGCTCGCTCCAAACGGTCGTTTAAGTTCCATGCGGCGCTGATCAGGGCGATATGCGTCAGAGCCTGCGGGAAATTTCCGAGGTGCTCGCCGCAGGGCCCCAATTGCTCCGCGTAAAGGCCCAGGTGATTGGCATAACCCAGCGCCTTTTCAAAAATAAACCGCGCCTGTCTCAAATCATTGGCCCGCGCCAGGCATTCCACGTACCAAAATGAGCACATGGAAAAGGTTCCTTCGCTCCCGGCCATTCCATCCGGCGCCGCCTTTCCCGGCAAATAGCGATACACCAGCGAATCCTCCACCAGAGCGCCCTTAATCGCTTCCAGCGTTGACATCCAGCGCGGGTCATTGGGACTGATGAATTTGACCATCGGCAACAGCAGGCACGACGCATCGAGCGTGTCAGCGCCCTTGTATTGCATGAAGGCATTTCGTTTGGGATTCCAGAAATCCCGGTAAACGCTGCTGTAAATCTCGTTGCGTGTCCGAAGCCATCGCACGACATTCGCAGGATAGGAACGCTGTTGGGCGATTTTAAGGGCGCGATCCACCGCCAGCCAGCACATGGCCCGCGAATACAAAAAGGCCCGCGCGCCACCCCGCACTTCCCAGATGCCCTCGTCGGCCCTTTTCCAATTTTTGCAGACCCATTCCACCAACTGCGCCAGATGCAGCCAGTAATCATATGAAATCGGTTCCGCGTGCCGGTCGTAGAGATAGACCGAATCCATCAACTCGCCGTAAATGTCCAATTGCAGTTGCTTGGACGCGCCATTTCCCACCCGAACCGGTTTGGACCTTTTGTAGCCTTCAAAATGTTTCAGCGTTTCTTCCGGTAAATCATGCCGGCCGTCAATGCCGTACATCACCTGAAGGGGCCGGTCCGGTTTTAGCTCGCGGCAGCGGTCCGACATCCATCTCATGAAGTCCCTGGCCTCTTCCGAGTAACCCAGCCGCATGAGCGCGTAAAGCGTGAACGAGGCGTCCCTCACCCAGGTGAAACGATAGTCCCAATTTCGCGCTCCGCCGATGCGTTCGGGCAGGGAAAAGGTTGGCGCGGCCACAATAGAACCATGGGGTCGGGACGTCAGCAGTTTGAGCACTAGCGCCGAGCGATTGACCATTTCGCGCCACCGTCCGCGATAACAGGAACGCGAGATCCAGCCCAGCCAATAATTCATTGTTTCTTTGAACGCTTCGGATACATATTCCGGGTTTGCCGAGGGCGAATCTTCATCGGAATCCGCTTCTTCCATAACGAAATACGCCGTCTCGCCCGTTTTCAACTTGAACCGGGCCAGGGC
>JBOHXA010000666.1:0-5094 GCA_050737335.1 Limisphaerales bacterium
CTCTTTGGTTGTACGTGGACGGCACAGCGGTGGCCAGCGGCCCGATCTCTTCGAGGGTCGGTCTTTTGGCCACGTCAACCTCCAGCGAACCCGGCGCCAATTTGCTGAGCATCGGCGCCCGCACCGCGAGTAAGTCGGCGACGAGCTATGGCTCCCAATCTGTTGGCACCATTGACGAAGTGGCGCTTTACAACTACGCATTGAGCCAAAGCCAGGTGGCCGCCGACTATCACGCTGGTAATGTTTCAGTCGTGAACCTGCAACCGACGAATCTTGTGTTTGCCGTCACCGGTAATCAATTGACTTTGTCCTGGCCGGCGAGTCACACCGGATGGACGTTGCAGGCCCAAACGAATAGCCTGTCCGTGGGCCTCAGTAACAATTGGGTGAATGTCAGCGGTTCGACTTCAACCAATCAAATCACTTTTACAATCGATCCGGCCAATGGCACCGTGTTTTATCGGCTCGTCTATCGACAGCAATAGGACTTCGGGCTAAATTGAGAAAATGGTTAAAATTGGAAAGAATTCGAACGGAGCATTCACTCTGATCGAACTGTTGGTCGTCATCGCCATCATCGCCATTCTGGCGGCGATGCTGTTGCCGGTGCTTCAGGCCGCCAGGCGCCGGGCGTACGTGGTAACGTGCCTGAACAATCAGCGGGAATTGCTGGCAGCCTGGCTGATGTATGCTGATGATCATGATGCGGCCCTGGTTGGAATGAGCGATGTTATAAAATCAGACTGGCGCATCGGCCTGGATGCCAGCTTCGCAATCCCCAATCCGTATCCTTTGAAAGTGCGCTGGCCTTCAACAGTGACCGGCCAGGTTGCCATCAATAACTGGTTTATCCGCGAAGGCTGGGTGGAAGGGCCGCTCTATCCGTACGCTTCGAATCCCAACTTGATCCATTGTCCAGGGGACACTCGTGATTTGCTGGGCATCTCGGACTTTGACAGTTATTCCGGGGTCATGGGCTTGAGCACGAACGTTACCCAGTTCAAATGGGGCGTCACAACGATTGATACACTGTCGGGTATCCGCCACCCCAGCGACCGGATCGTCTTTGTGGAAGAGTCAGACACGCGCGGCGACAATCTTCAACAATGGGAATTTGAATACGATTCCAGCGCGGGGGCCGGCGGTGTTCCCAACAACCCGATTGTTCCGACTTTTGGCGATAAAGTCGCCGCGTTTCACGGTGATAGCAGTACATTCAGTTTCGCGGATGGCCACGCCGAGAATCGGCGCTGGCTGGATCCGGACACCATCGCCTTTGCGAATTCGAGAGCGACCTATGCTACAACCTGGACGGGTGGCAAAAATTGGACGGATGATGCCGACTGGGTGGCTCAGCATTATCCCTGCAAGGCCAATCCGTGACAACGGCCGCGGGCAACCCCTGAAAAAGTCCGATTCTCAGCAGCCGTGGCGCTGGACTTCCCGCAATCTCCGGACTCTCGAAGGCCGCTTTCCGGCGCGGATGCTTCAACGCGTTCGACGGAAATCCCCGTCAGCGTTCGCACCCAGGACGCACAGGACTTAAAATCCTGGGACCTTAAAAAGTCGTGCGGGTTATGGCACTCACCAATTAATAACGCGTCGGCAAAGCGCTCGACATTCTGCGTTTATTAGAATTTCCGCAGAGGGCGGACAATCGAATGTTTTTGCTGGCATTTATGGGGACTTTGTGTTTAATATATACGTGTTAAGGAGGTGATATGCCAAAGGGAGAGAACGGATGCTTTGACAGGATACTTGCATTGCTGCACAAGCAAAGCGGCGTTGACTTTACAAATTACAAGCAGGCCACGCTGCGCCGCCGTATCGAAAGGCGGATGAATGCGCGCAAAATCCGTTCCTACGACGATTACTGCCGCTATTTGAGCAAGCACCGGGGCGAGACCCGGGAGCTGTTTAACGACATCCTTATTCCAGTCACGAGCTTTTTCCGGGACACCGCGGTGTTCGCGGCGCTGAAGACAAATCACTTCCCGCAACTGTTGCGGGCAAATCAGCCTGGAGGGGCCATCCGCGTTTGGGTGCCCGCCTGTTCGACAGGCGAAGAGTTGTATTCGCTGGCCATGATTTTCACGGAATTGATCGAGTCAAAAAGCCAGCGGCACGAAGTCCAGATTTTCGGCACGGACATCAGCGAACCGTCGCTTGAAAAAGCCAGGGCAGGACTCTATTCGGAATCCATTGCCAAAGACGTTTCAGCCGAACGATTGCGCCGCTTTTTCGAGCCGGTCAAAAATGGGTTCGCCATTCGAAAACAAATCCGGGATTTATGCATTTTTGCGCGCCATAACCTCGCGGTGGACCCCCCGTTTTGCAATCTGGACATTATCAGTTGCCGCAACGCTCTCATTTACATGACCCCGGCTTTGCAGTCCGGAATACTGGCCACTTTTCATTTCGCTCTCAAACCGGAGGGACTATTGCTCCTGGGCCCTTCCGAGACGACGGACGGCTCATCCGACCGTTTCACGATTGGCGACCGAAAGATCAATTTATTTCGCCGTAATCCTCACCGGAAAAAAGACCGCGCGCCCTCATTTTTGCGACAGACCTCGGATCTGGACCAGCCATCGCACCTGTCCGCGCGGCGCCCGGCGGCCGCGCGCCTGAAGGAGTTCAATCCTTTGAAAATCCGCGAGACGGTGGAAAAAATCCTTCAGTCCGAAGGCGAACCGGAACGCGGGGAATCCCACGTTGTGCCCATCGTGATCCCTAAAACGGGCGAAAAAGCGTATCTGGTCTTTGGAAATCCAGTATTGGGGACCGGCCCGAAACGGAAAGGCGGGCCGTCCAAACAGACCGACAGGGCGGCCAAAGATATTGAAGCTGAGAATGCAAAATTGCGCAAGGAGTTGTTCAAGATCCGCACAGCCGTCGAGATGATCATTGAACAGCAGGAGGCGACCAATGAAGAGTTGCGCGCCGCAAACGAGGAAGTCGTTTCCAGCAACGAGGAATTGCAAAGCACGAACGAGGAATTGGAGAACGCCAAGGAGGAATTGCAGGCGTCCAATGAGGAACTGGCGACGCTAAACGGCGAATTGGAAACCAGCAACGTCGCGCTTCAAAAGGCCAACGCCATATCTGGACATTTTAAGGCCATCGTCGAGTCATCGGACGAAGCGATCATCAGCAAAGACCTGAATGGAATCATAAAAACGTGGAACCAGGGCGCCGAAAGGACCTTCGGTTACACGGCAGCCGAGGCCATCGGCAAGCCAGTGACCATTTTGATCCCTCCGGACCACATTGACGAAGAGCCGGGCATCCTGGCGCGACTACGCGTCGGGCAACGCATTGACCATTACGAAACCGTGCGCGTGCGGAAAGACGGACAATTGATTGATATTTCCCTAACCGTCTCGCCGATCAAAGACCAGACGGGCCGCATTGCCGGCGCATCGAAGATTGCGCGGGATATCTCGGCGAGAAAGCGCGCCGAGCGGGAATTGGAGCAGGCCCGTGATGAGGCTGAGCGCGCCAACCGCGCCAAAGATGATTTCCTGGCGGCGTTGTCGCATGAACTTCGCACGCCTCTCAATCCCGTCCTGCTTTTAGCCAGTGATGCCGCGTCCAATCCCGACCTGCCCCCTGGCATTCGGGCGAACTTTGACACCATCCTTAAAAACGTCGAGCTCGAAGCCAAACTGATTGATGACCTGCTGGATTTGGCCCGCGTGAGGTCCGGCAAGCTCAGGGTGGAAAAAAATTATGTCAACCTTCACTCTGTCCTGGCGGCGGCATTGTCCATCGTGAAGATCGAAATGGACCATAAGAAAATCGTTCTTAAGCAGAAATTGCCGGACACTCAAATTGTCGTCTTGGGCGATACGGTGCGCCTGCAGCAAATTTTTTGGAACGTGCTGAAAAATGCGATTAAGTTCACCGCGATCGGCGGTATCATTACAATTGAAACCAGTTCATCCGCGGACAGTTGCGCCGTGACGATTTCCGATACCGGCATCGGGATGTCGCCGGAGGAACTGGGCCGCGTCTTTGACGCGTTTAAGCAGGGGGATCATTCCATGGAATCGCATCGTTTTGGCGGCCTCGGCCTGGGACTCACCATCTCCAAAAAGCTTGTGGAACTTCATTCGGGAAGTATCGAAGCTGCCAGCGATGGTCTCGGCAAGGGTTCTCGTTTCACAATTGCGTTGCCTTTGGCCGAATGGAACGGACGTGAAGCCGGCAACACCGTTCCGCACCGAATCAATCATCATGGGAATTCTGGCGCGTTGCAAATCCTGCTGGTTGATGATCACGAACCCACCCGCTCGGCCCTTGCGAAACTCCTGGCCAATCGCCTCCATAAAGTCATGGTGGCCGGATCAGTCGGCGAAGCCATGGCCGTATGCAAAAATACCCATTTCGATCTGCTAATATCAGATATCGGGTTGCCCGATGGTTCCGGTTACGATCTATTCGACAGGGTTCGACGGCAAACGCCGGGCGCCAAAGGAATTGCCCTGACCGGTTATGGGATGGAAAGGGATATGCAGCGCAGCAAGGATAAGGGCTTTTGCGCGCATTTAACCAAACCGGTCAAGGTGGATGCCCTGGACGCGGCGCTGACGAGCATAGTGAATGTTCAACTTGAAACATCGAAGCATTGAAAGCGTCGAATCCAGGACGATCAGTTCGAGGGCTTGGCCCGGCCCTTGAAAACTGTGATTCCGGCCGAAACGCTCGATTCCGACCCTCGCCTCCAAGCCAAAAGGCTTGATTTTATTGGGGATAACGCAGGTTGGAATGGCCACTGTCAGTGAAACTGTCAGTAAACCGGCGCTTGCAACCACAATTCGCCACTACTTGCCAGAACTCGCTGAAACTCGCCAGAACTGGCGTTCTTAAACGCTGTTCATCTCGGACTGGTTTCTTGAATGAGAAATCAGCCATGAAAACACGATTCATCCTGTTCAAGCGGGCGGGCGTTTATTACAGCGAAGACACGACCACGAAGAAGCAGCATAGCCTGCGCACCAAGGACGAGGCCGAAGCGTTGACGCTTCTCCATTCCAAGAACGAAGCCCACCGGCAACCAGTATTGAATCTCCACATCGCCCGGACGTATCT
>JBOHXA010000667.1:0-1447 GCA_050737335.1 Limisphaerales bacterium
TCCCTATTTCGCGACCCGCAGCGAAATCGCGGGAAAAGTTTTGACGAAAAAGGAAGATCGCGCCCGTGTGGATGCCGCCCGCCCCGCGAAACAAACTCCTGGCTTGGTCACGCTCGGTTACGAAGGCAAAGCCCTGGAAACTTACCTGAACCAACTGCTGCAAGACGGCGTGACGTTGCTGTGCGATGTCCGGCGCAATCCATTGAGCAGGAAATACGGTTTTTCCAAAAGCACGTTGAGCCACGCCTGCGAAGGCGTCGGCATCCGCTACGAGCATTTGCCGGAGTTGGGCATCCCGTCGGAGAAACGTCAAGACCTGGAAACGCAGACCGATTACGACAAGCTGTTTGCCGCCTACGAACGCACGACGCTGCCGAAGCAGACCAAGACGCTGATTAAAATCGCCGGCTGGATCAAGGAAGAAGGTCAGCGCGTTGCGCTCACCTGTTTCGAGTTGCTGCCGCACCAATGCCACCGGCATTGCGTTTCCGACGCCCTGCAAAAAACCTTCGGGACAAAGCTGGCGGCCCACCACATTTGATTCCGGGTTATGAGGCGTGAAAAGGTTCTCATCACCGTCAAAACCTATCCGACCATTTCGCGGAAGCACGGTGAACTGGTTTGCACGGCGGGCGTCCGGGAAGACGGTTTGTGGGTTCGCCTGTATCCGATTCCCTTTCGTCTGCTCGACTACAAGGACCGCTATCAAAATTCGACTGGATTGAGACGCGGCTCGTGCGGAACACCAAAGACCCGCGCCCCGAAACCTTTCACCTCGCCGACACCGCCGACATCCAGCAGGTCGGGCGCATGGAAACCGTGGACAACTGGCGCGAACGCCGCGAGTTGATGCTCAAGACGGCGAAGGTTTATGACCGGCTCGAACCACTGATTGACGCCGCCCATGCCAACCAGCTTTCGCTGGCAGTTTTCAAGCCCGCAAAAATTCTGGATTTCGTTTGGGAACTGGACGACCGCGAATGGGATCAATCCAAGGTGGACCAGATGCGCAGCAACGCGGACCAAGCCGAACTATTTGCCGGGGACAGTTCGCGGCAGACGTTCAAGCTGATACCCAAGCTGCCGTTCAAGTTCTCCTACCGCTTCGAGGACGCGGACGGCAAGCAAAGCGAAATGCAGATTCTGGATTGGGAAACCGGACAATTATTCTGGAACTGCCGCAACGCCGCCGCCGGGAACGAAACGGTGGCGCTGGCGAAAGTCCGGGAGAAATACATGAACCAGTTTCTGAAAACCGATTTGCATTTCTTTCTCGGCACGACCAAGGAATTCCACAGTTGGGCGACCAACCCGTTCCTCATCATTGGCGTTTGCCCGATTCCACACGAAAAACAATTGAGGTTGTTGTGATAGAATTTCCCGGCGTTGACCTCATGTGCATTTTTATCTAGAATTTTGGAGCCGTGAAAACGCGGCTGTCTTGCCC
>JBOHXA010000668.1:0-15142 GCA_050737335.1 Limisphaerales bacterium
GTCCCGCGCATTCCCCTCGGCCGAAAAAATTGCCGGCCTGACCGAGAAGGATTTGCGGAATTGCCGCATGGGTTTTCGCGCGCCGAACCTCCTGGCCGCGGCCCGACATGTCGCCGAAGGAAAACCGGACCTGGAAAAACTGAGGGAGATGAGCTATGAGCAGGCGCGCGCGGAATTGATGCAATTGCGCGGCGTGGGCGCGAAAATTGCCGATTGTGTCCTGCTGTTCGCATACGGGTTTGACCCGGCATTTCCGGTGGACGTTTGGGTGGAGCGGGCATTGCGAACGCTTTATTTTCCGCGCCGTCGCCCGAGCAAAAAGAAGTTGCTGGCCTTTGCGGGGGCGCATTTTGGCCCGCACGCGGGCTATGCGCAGCAATACTTGTTTCATTATATGCGCGTGACCCATCAGGAACGAATCAGGACAGAGCGGCGTAGCCAGAGACCATGAGCGCCAAGCGGTCCCTTTGATCGGCCGAGCAGCCTGGACACAAACTCTTGCGACATGATAAACGACACGGGTGAAATGGCGTCGTTTTGTAAAAAGTTGTTTACTTGGGATTGGCCGATTTGAGGTATTTGAACAGGTCCCCGCTGGTGGAAAGCACCAGGGTCATGTTGTTGGTGGCCACCTCTTCAAGCGTTTGCATGGACCGGAGAAAATTGTACAGCTCGACAGCTTGTGTGGATTGATTATACGCCTGGGCATAAACCTTCGTAGCCACGGCTTCCGCCTGACCCTGGATTTCCTGGACTTTTTGGTAGGCGGCGGATTTTATTTCTGCCAGGTCCCGGTCCCGGCCGCCAAGGATTTTGTCCGCGGCGCCTTCACCTTCCGAACGAAAACGGGCGGCAATCTGCTCGCGCTCGCTGATCATGCGCTCATTGATTTTATCCGTGACGCTGGATTGATAATTCAATCGCATTAGCCGGACATCCACCAGGTCAATGCCGAAATCCTTGAGCTTGGCCGCCGCGTTCGTGGTAATGGTGTGTTCAATGACGGTGCGGCCTTTTGAGATGGGCGGCAACGTGCTGGTGGTGACGTTCTCCTGGGCGTTGGTGTTGTCCGGGTCAATATCCAACTGCACTTTCCGGTTTATGTCGGTCCGCACCAATTCGATCAGGTCGTTTTTTGCCACGGCATCGCGCATCTCGCTCCCGGTGATGTCATCCATGCGCGAGAGCGCGCTGCGGGTATCGCGCATGCGGGTGAAGAACAACAACGGGTTGCTGATGCGCCAACGTCCATAGCTGTCCACAATCATATAAAGCTTGTCATGCGTGGGCATTTGGACAGCTTGTCCGTCCCACTCCTGCATCCGCAAATCAACCAAATTGACCGTCTGAATCACGGGCAGTTTGAAGTGCAATCCCGGCTGCGTCACGGTTGGGCCCGTTGGCTTTCCAAACTCGGTGATAATGGCCGCATGCTGCTCTGGCACCGAATATGTGCATAGGTACAAGCCAAACAAGATCAACAGTATTAACGCGCATCCGATGGTGGCTAAAGTTTTCATTTTGTAGAATTTTCAGATTGGGCAAGGGTCTATTGGCCCTGGATTTTTGTGAGCGGCAACAGCGGCAGCACCCGCGTGACATCTTCGTCAATGATGATTTTGTTACCTATTTTCGGCAGAATTTCCGCCATTGTTTCCAGGTACAGCCGGCGCCGTGTCACGTCAGGGGCCTTTACATATTGGGCAAGAACATCGTCGAAGTAAGCCGCATCGCCGTTCGCCTCATTGACTCGCTGGGCTGCATTGCCTTCCGCCACGGAAATCATCTCATCGGCTTCGCCGTGGGCTTTGGGAACCACAGTGTTGTATTGCCCCTGGGCCTGGTTGATGTCCCTTTGTTTCTCCTGCTGGGCGTTGTTGACGTCGTTGAACGCGGCCTGGACCGGCTCAGGGGGGTTGACGTTTTTCAGTTGCACGAGGTCAATGGAAATGCCCAGCTTGTACTCCTGGACCAATGCCTTGAGCAGGACCAACGTTTCGTTTTCAATGTCCTGTCGTCCGTATGTGATGACCTCGTCAATCGTGCGATCTCCAATGACTTCGCGCATGACGGCTTCCGAGCCGGCGCGAAGCGTGTCCTCCGGGTCTTGAACGGCGAACAAGTATTGGGTCGGATCCGTAATCCGATATTGCACCACCCATTCCACCTCCGCTTCATTAAGGTCGCCAGTCACCATGTCCATGGTTGCATCCGGGTCGGTGTCCCCCTGGTGGGGATTTAAGGCGTTGGCGCTGCTGTAGCCGAATTCCATCTTAAGCTGCCGGCTCACGGGAATAATAGTCACCTGATCCACGCCCAACGGTATCTTGAAGTGGAGGCCCGGTTCTTCCGTTGAGGTGTATTTTCCAAACCGTTGCACAACGGCCTGGGAGTCCGCCGGGACGGTATAAAAGCCCGTAACGATAATGGCCAGGATAACCAGGACGATGGCAACCAGCAGCAATGATGAGAGAATTTTTCCAACGGAAAACTTCATGTTAAAGGGGATATTGGGTGTGATATTCCTCATGATATTCCTGTTTTTTATTTTGTGTTTTTAAATCTGAAATTGCCATGGATGGAAATTCCCGCAAAACCGTCTCTGTGACAATTACAATTTATGTCAATTTTTGGAATTCAATGAGATTTCAATAATCCGCCTCGCCAGTGGCCGCCTATCGGCCCAGCCAGCCGCCGTCAATGTTGATGATTGCGCCGTTCAGGTAGTCTGAATCCGGCGAGGCCAGGAAGAGGCAGCCGCCGGCAATATCTTCTGGATTTCCCCAGCGATTTTCAGGGATGCGATCGAGGATGGCCTGGTTGCGTTTGGTGTCCTGGCGCAGGGCGTGCGTGTTTTGGGTGGCGATGTAGCCGGGGGCGATGGCATTGACATTGATTTTTTCCTTCGCCCATTCATTTGCGAGCGCCCTGGTGATTCCGGCGATGCCGTGTTTGCTTGCGGTGTAGGCCGGGACCAGAATTCCACCCTGGAAGGACAGCAGAGAGGCGATGTTGACGATTTTGAGACGCGCGTGGGGACCGGATTTTTGACGGCCCGAGGCGAGCCACCACTTTGCCAGCGCCTGGCAAAGAAAAAAAGGCGCGGAGAGATTGGTGGCGATTACGGCGTTCCAATCCGATTCCGGGTAATCCACAGCAGGCGCGCGGCGGATGATGCCGGCGTTGTTGATGAGGGCGTCAATGTGGCCGGTTTTGCTCAAAATTTCTGAAATTAAATTGGCCGCGACGTTTTGGGTTGCCGCGGCGAGGTCGGCGTTGGCCTGTATAAAACCGCCACCGTCGGCGCAAAGGGCGGATGTTTCATCCAAACTGCCGCGAGCGACGCCAACGACTCGCGCGCCTTCGCGGGCGAAGGCGGCGCAAATGGATTGTCCTATGCCGCGGCTGGCGCCGGTAACAACGATGACTTTATGATCGAAGCGTTTCAGATGGCGGATATTGTTCGGAGAATCGTTCCCGCGTCCAGTGTGAAAAAATTATTATCATCCGGAAATCGTTCGAGGTTGTGTTTCAACGTTTGATTTAGAACCTTGGTCGTAATCCCGTGAATGCCGGCATGTTCAGCACCAAGTATGACTTTCTGGCCATCCATCGCCATTCGCCATTCACTATGCCGATGATGCGTCCCTTACGCAGGAATGTGAAGGAAAAATGAGAACCCGTCGTTGTAGGCGTAAGCCCGGCTTGCTTCACGGCGTTGACGCCGGTCATTTCCGCGTGTCCGGGTCCAGCAGCCGCCACTTGATGGCTGCTACGCCGTCTTTGCCCGGTCCCTTTCCCGGCCAAACTTCCCCTTTCTTCCCCCCATATTTGGGGTATTCTGATTCCGTGAGTTTAACCGAGCATATGACGCAATTGGCCAAACAGGCCAAGGCAGCGTCGCGCGAACTGGCTTCACTTTCCACAGATGAAAAGAACAAATGCCTGTCCGCCATGGCCACTGAGCTTGAAAACAGCGCGGGCGCGATAAAAGAAGCCAACGCCCTGGATATGGAAACCGCCGCCCAGGCCGGTCTGCCCGCGGCCATGCTGGACCGGCTTAAGTTGGACGATAACCGAATTGCCGGCATGGCCAAAGGTTTGCGCGACGTCATGGCCCTGCCGGACCCCGTCGGCAGACTCCTGGACGAACGCGTTCGGCCCAATGGGCTGAAATTGCAAAAAATTTCCACGCCCATTGGCGTCGTTGTCATCGTTTACGAGTCTCGTCCCAATGTGACGGCCGACGCCGGCAGCCTTTGCTTCAAGTCCGGAAACGCCGCCATTCTTCGTGGCGGCAAGGAAGCGATGCATTCCAACCAGCTTATCGCGCGGACAATGATTGAAGCCGGAAAGAAGGCCCTGCGCCGATTCCCCGAGCACGCCATCCAGGTCGTGCCGGTGCCTGATCGTGAAGCCATTCCGGCGCTGCTGGGGCTTACGCAGTATATTGATTTGTGCATGCCACGCGGCGGCGAAGGCCTCATCCGCGCGGTGGCCGAATGCTCCAAAGTACCCGTGATCAAACATTACAAAGGCGTGTGCCACGTGTTTGTAGATGCGGATGCCGATTTGGCGATGGCCGAGAACATCGCCATGAACGCCAAGGTGCAGCGCCCGGCCGTGTGCAACGCGATGGAAACCTTGCTGGTGGACAAAAAAATTGCCGCCGATTTTCTGCCTGGAATCGGAGGGAAACTGGCCGAGAAAAAAGTTGAACTGCGCTGTGATGCCGCCTCCCTGGCGCAGCTTTCGAAATTAAACGGCCAACTGCGTCTCAAAGCCGCCGCCGAACAAGATTGGTTCACTGAATATAACGATTACATCCTAAACGTGCGGGTGGTGGAGGGTGTCAGACAGGCGATTGACCATGTCAATTATTACGGCTCGGCCCATTCCGACAGCATTGTCACGCGCAACGAAGCCCATGCCCGCCAGTTCCTCAATGAGGTGGATTCAGCCACTGTTTATTGGAATGCCAGCACGCGCTTTACCGACGGCGGTGAATTCGGCATGGGCGCGGAAATCGGCATTAGCACCGATAAAATCGGCGCGCGCGGCCCCATGGGCCTGGCCGAACTGACCAGCTACAAATGGATTGGCATCGGCCACGGCCAGGTGCGGGGCTAGCGGCGCGACGCAATGGATACTGTTAAGTTAAATCATGCAAACGGCGGCTAAAAGTCATTGCATCCGCGTCAAAGACCATCTCGTTGCTGAAGAAAACAGCGACGCGCGCGATCTGTATTCTGGCGGCGTCGCTTATGCCATGGCTGGCGAAACTGTTTTCTGTCGCGGCAATCGCTGGAGGTCCGAACGGTTTTCGCATCCTGACCCCGCCGTGGCCCTATCTTCGGTTAAGTTGCCCCCGCCGCCGGGTACGATGTACGCAGGCGTTTAATCTTCATGTCGCCCCAGGAAACAGCGACAGTTGTTCGGGAATCGCTCCCATCCGGCGGACTATTTGCCGGACTAAAATGGCGTATTTCAACGTCGCCCTTTCCTCTGGACAAAAACCTGGCTAAAGAACTTGATTCGCTGGGAAGGGTGCTGCTCCAATTCTATCGGGCCGTCAATCTTCTCTACCGCAAAAGCGTCGAAGGCAGTCAGCCGCCATGGGTCGCCCGCTGGCTCGATTTGGGCAAGCCGCCCGAGATGATTGCCCTGCAGCGTTCACCGGCGTTCAGAAACGACGTCCCGCGCGTCATCCGTCCCGACATCCTGCTCACGGAAAATGGATTCTGCATCACCGAATTGGATTCAGTGCCGGGAGGCATCGGCCTGACAGCATGGCTGAATCAAATTTATTCCAAAACCTCCGATGGCGTGACAATCGTGGGCGGCGCCGAGGGCATGATCAATGGGTTTGACGCGATTTTTGGAAGCGCGAAGAATGTTCACGTAGTCGTTTCTGAGGAGGCGGCAACTTATCGCCCGGAAATGGAATGGCTCGCCGGCGGCAATTCAAGAATTCGCGTTCAGGATTCCAATTTTGACGGTTTCACGGACGGCGACGCCGTCTATCGCTTTTTTGAATTGTTTGACGTCGCCAATGTGCCAAATTCAAAAAAGATTTTTGACCTGGCCGTTGAAGGAAAAATTCGCCTCACTCCGGCGCCGAAAACCGTTTTCGAGGAGAAAATGCTTTTTGCGCTGTTATGGAACTGGAATCTGCGCAATTTCTGGCGCCATGAACTGGGTGAAAGCTTCTTTGCCCGGCTCAAAGCCGCAGTCCCTTATACCTGGCTGCTGGATCCCGCGCCATTGCCGCCGCATGCCGCTTATCCGGGACTGGACCTGACCGATTGGCAACAATTGAAAACATTGTCTCAAAAAGAGCGGGATTTGATCTTAAAAATTTCCGGCTATTCTGAAAAGTCCTGGGGCGCGCGCGGTGTTTTTCTTGGAGCCGATTTATCGCATGCCGATTGGGCGGCAGCGGTGGACGAGGCCCTGGCGGGCTTCGAAAAATCCCCCTTTGTCCTGCAACGTTATGAAAGGCCAAAACTTGTGGAAACAAGCTGGTTCGATTTTGATAAAAACGAAACTGTCCAAATGAAAGGCCGCGTCCGGTTGTGCCCGTACTATTTCGTGAGCGGTGAAGGCGATGGCGCCCGCCCGCAACTGGGCGGAATTCTGGCCACCGAGGTCCCCGCCGACAAAAAGATCATCCATGGAATGACCGAGGCCGTTCTGGCCCCATGCGCCGTTCGCGCCTAGCCGAATGTATGCAGCCGCGGGCAAGCGACTCCAGGAGGGCATCGAGTTGGCGTTGCGGTCAATCCGGCGCGCGAATCCATTTTATTTCCGCGGCCATTTTTGTTTAAGTTTCGGGCATGGACGACGCATTGCCTCCGCTCACGCCCGGAACGCTTTATCTGGTTGCGACGCCTATCGGCAACCGGGAGGACATGACGTTGCGGGCATTGCGTGTGCTTCGAGAGAGCGATGCCGTGGCGGCTGAAGATACCCGCCACTCGGGACAATTGCTGAAGCACTTTGGAATCTCGAAACCGCTCCTGAGCTATTTTCAATTTAACGAAGCCAAACGCAGCGAAGAAATCATCGAGCGGTTGAGACGCGGCGAAAAAATCGCGTTAGTGACGGACGCCGGCAGTCCGGGCATCAGCGATCCGGGCGAACGCGTGGTGCGCGCGGCCATCGCCGCGGGTTTGCGGGTCGAACCGGTTCCGGGGCCGTGCGCGCTCGTCGCCGCGCTCACGGCGAGCGGTTTGCCAGCGGAAGAATTTCATTTCGTCGGTTTTCTACCGCATAAATCCGGCCAGCGAAAGAATAAATTGGAGTCGCTCAAAGCAATTCAAGGTGTGTTGATTTTTTATGAATCACCGTTCCGGATTGGAAAATTACTCGGCGAATTGAATGAAGTGTTTGCCGAACGTGAAGTTGTCCTGGCCCGCGAGTTGACGAAAAAATTTGAAGAGTTTCTGCGGGGCAAACCGGCGACGCTTTTAGAAATTGCGGCAAAACGACATTTGAAAGGGGAGTTTGTGGTGATGGTAGGAGCGGAAGCCTTTCCGGGTTGACAGGGAGGACGGCCGTCGCGCGACCCGTCAAAGGGATGAGAAATTCTTTGAATTTGTACGCATTTAGCTGCACATTTCGTCGTGAAAATTTTATGGGTTTTGATTGCCTGGATTTCCGCAACGGCCGCAACGGCGGCGGACACCAGATCCATTTACCACGGCGGCTGGATTGACTACAACAAAAACGGCAGGATGGACGTCTATGAGGACCCGTCGCAGCCAATTAAAAAACGGGTGAATGATCTGCTGCGGCGGATGACGCTGCAGGAAAAAATCGGGCAGCTTTGGCAATCGGACACGCCGCCGGACGCGGACGTAACAATGGCCAAAACGATTCGCGACGGTGAGGTCGGCTCGTTCATGGGCAGTTCGGCGCAGATTGAAACGCCCATGATGCGCAACCGCCTTCAACACATCGCCGTGGAACAAAGCCGGCTGGGCATTCCATTGATTTTCGGGCATGACGCCATCCATGGCTTTCGCACGGTGTTTCCGATTCCGCTGGCCATTGCCTGCGCATGGGAGCCGAAGCTGTTTGAGCGCACGCAAGCGATTGCGGCGCGGGAATGCGCGGCCGCGGGCGTTGACTGGACATTTGCCCCGATGGTTGACCTGGCGCGAGATCCGCGCTGGGGCCGGATAGCCGAAGGATTTGGCGAGGACCCGTATCTGGGTTCGCTCGACGCGGCGGCGAGCGTGCGCGGTTTCCAGGGCACAAACATGGCCGACCCCGACCACATCGCCGCCTGCTTGAAACATTACGTCGGCTACGGCGCCGCTGAAGGCGGACGGGATTACAACACGACGGAAATCTCGAAATTCACGCTGCGCAATTTCTATCTTCCCCAGTTCAAGGCGGGCATTGACGCCGGCGCGCTGACCATAATGAGCGCATTCAACGACCTGGACGGCATCCCTGCCAGCGGCAACCATTTCACCCTCACAGACGTTCTGCGAAATGAATGGCATTTCAAAGGCTTCGTGGTGAGCGATTATCAATCCGTGAGCGAATTGATTCCGCATGGATTGGCCGCCGATGACGCCGAGGCGGCGCGGTTTGCCCTGACAGCCGGAGTGGACATGGAAATGGTTTCGACAACGTACCGCGAGACCCTTGCAAAGCAGGTCAAGGAAAAGAAAATTCCCGTGTCGGTCATTGACGAAGCCGTCCGCAGAATTCTTACGGTGAAATACACCAAGGGGCTTTTTGAACATCCCTACACGGATGAATCCCGTTATAAGACCGCCTATCTTTTGCCCGATGCCATCGCGCTGGCCCGCGAAGCGGCGGAAAAGTCCTGCGTGCTGCTTAAAAATGACAACAACGTTTTGCCTTTGTCCAACACGGCGCAAACCATCGCGCTCATTGGACCGCTGGGCACCGACGCCGAGCAAATGGTTGGACCCTGGTATTCGCGCGCGCACAGTCAGGACGTTATTTCGCTGGCCACAGGCATTCAAAACAGGCTCGCCCCTGGTTCCCAATTGCTCGTCGCCCGGGGCTGTTCCATCATCCAAAACGGCAGGACCCGTTATCACGTCGGTGATTACACGCAGGTGATCGAACATCCCACCGAAAGCAACGAAATTACCTCCGCGGTCGCCGTGGCGCGGAAGGCGGACGTTGTCATCATGGCCCTGGGAGAGCCGTCCGATTGGAGTGGTGAAGACGGGAGCCGCAGCACCCTTAATCTGCCCGGCCTGCAAATGAATTTGCTAAAAGCCGTGGCGGCGACAGGCAAGAAAGTCATCGTGGTATTATTCAACGGACGGCCTCTTGCGTTGCCGGACGTTTTCGCGAATTCATCCGCCGTTTTGGAGGCATGGTATCCAGGTATCCAGGCGGGCAATGGGATCAGCGACTTATTGTTTGGCGATGCCGAGCCTTATGGGCGATTGACCACCACATTTCCATACAGCGTGGGCCAGGTGCCAATGTATTACAATCATGCCAACACGGGTCGTCCTGGCTTTGGCCATTGGAAGGGCAACTACGTGGACGGTCCCAGCGTGCCATTTTTGCCCTTTGGTTTTGGGCTGACCTACACGACGTTTGAGTATGGCGACGCGCATCTGGATTCAGGCGCGCTCAAGGCCGGGGAAACACTTACGGTGAGCGCGCAAATAAAAAACACCGGGGCCCGGGCCGGGACTGAAGTGGCGCAGCTTTACATTCGCGGGCTGGCTTTCGCCGGTGGAGCGCGGCCCGTGCGCGAGTTGAAGGGTTTTCAAAGAGTCCTGCTGCAACCGGGCGAATCGCGCGAGGTAACGTTCAGGATTCATCCGCGGGAACTTGGTTTTTATGACGCCGATGGCCATTGGATAGTCCAACCGGGCGAATATCAGGTTTGGATTTGCCCCAACAGCGCCTCCGGCGAGCCGGCACAGTTTGAACTGGAATAGTGGCAGAGATCAAAGTGGACAATTATGAATCAGCGCTGGACACCCGAAAGCCATATCCGCATTACCGACGACGGAATCGTCATCGAGATCAAATTGCATGGTGTCCAGTTGATGAGCCTGTCGGCAACTGTCGAAAAGGGGAATGCCACGCATCCGCGGAGAGCATGAAGAATTTGGAAAGTTTCAATACAGCTTCGAGGTTCCCGCAAACCATAACCCAATGCAAACGAAGGTAACTTTGGAAAATGGTATCTTGCTGCGCATTGGGGTTCCGTCTGGAAACCCTCCAAAGGAGAATTTGCCCGGTGCCGCCCCCATCCTCATTAACGTTTCCGGCATCCTGCCAATACCAGATAAAACCGAGGTGGCGGCTCGTTTGGGTTCCAAGCCGCACCCAATGCTGATCTACTGCAACGGTTGCGGAAAACATTTCGACATCGTCGCCGCCAAAGGAGCCCGGGAATATCGCTGCCCTCGCTGTGAAAAGATGCAGGTTTTTAACCTTGAGACCCTCATCAATCAGGCAATGGAACAGACTCAGAAGATGCTCCGAAAGAAACACGGACGATAGCTGCCGCCCGGTGTCCGCCTTTTAAGTGTGCTCCGTTGGCGCTTGTTCTTCTGTCGAAAAAAACTCCAAGCGATGCCGGAAACGGGGACGAATTGAGCCTTTGGGTCCACTCGTCTTCCAATGATTGCCGTCACAGGAACTTTCCCGGATTCAAAATGCCGTTGGGATCGAGCAGATGCTTCAATTCTCCATGAAGTTCGCGGACTTGGTTGGAGACGGCCAGCGGCCACCAGCGTTTTTTGGCCAGGCCGATGCCGTGTTCGCCGGTAATGGCGCCGTTGTGGGCAAGCACCCAGCGGAATAGTTCGTCCAATGCCGCTTCGCTGCGTTCGCGGGCGCCGGGCTGATCAAAATCCACCATGATGTTTGTATGAATATTGCCGTCGCCGGCGTGGCCGAAACAGGCGAGCTGCAAACCGGACCGGCGTTGCAGGCGCGCGGCAAATGCAAACAATTCTCCAAGCCGTCCGCGCGGCACGACGATGTCCTGGTTCAATTTGGTCAGGCCGGTCGCCCGAAGTGAAAATGAAAAGTCGCGCCGGATTTGCCACACTTTTTCGCACTCCACGACTCCCAGGCCGCGATCGGCAAATTCCGGCGTGAACCGACGGACAATTTTTTCCACTTCGGGCAGTTCGCCGCGCACCGATTTTTCCTGTCCGTCCAATTCGACAATCAAGTGCGCCTTGCACAGGCCCAGGCGGCGGCTTTTGGTATATTTTGCGGCGGCGGCAAGCGTGAATTGATCGGCCAATTCCAAAGCGCACGGCAAGAATCCGGCCTTGAGAATGGCCTGCAACGCATTCACGGCATTCGACATCGAGCCGAATCCGGCGGCGAGGGTGGCGCGAAACGGCGGCAGAGGAATGAGCTTGAGTGTCGCCTCAGTGACGACCCCCAGCAACCCTTCGGAACCCACGAACAGTCTCACAAAATCAAATCCGGTTTTGTTTTTATGTGTGCGGCCGCCCAGGCGCAGGATACGGCCGCCGGCCAAAACGACTTCAAGGCCCAGCACGTAATCGCGGGTGACGCCATATTTCAGGCAGCGCGGGCCTCCGGCGTTGGTGGCGATGTTGCCGCCGATGAAATTGTTCGCGCGACTTGCGGGGTCCGGTGGATAGAATAACGTTTTTCTTTCCACCGCAGCCTGAAGTGTTTCGGTAATCACGCCCGGTTGAACAACGGCGACAAAGTCTTTTTCGTCTATTTCCAGAATCCGATTCATCCGTTCGAGAGAAAGCACGATGCCGGCGCTCATGGGCACGGCCCCGCCCACGTAACCGTAACCCGCTCCCCGGGCGGTGACAGGAATCTTACGGCGATTGGCAAAGGCCATGATGCGCGAAACCGATCGGCTGTCGCGCGGCAGCGCGACGGCGTCGGGCTGATGCGTGGCGAACCATTTATCGCCGGCATAGGCGGCGAGGCGGCGCGGATCGGAAATCACTTGATCCGAACCGATGAGATTTCGGAGTGGCTTGAGCCATTGTATCGCGCGCGACATTGTTGAATTCCCGGGCGAATCATATTCGGCAATCCGCAATTCGCAATGCGCATTTTGCAGTTGGCTTGAACGGCCGGTTCTGCTTTGCTGTATATCCAAAATATGAGAAATCTTTTGCGAATACTCCTTCCAGCTGCGCTGATGGCGGCGGTGACGGTCCCGGCCCTTGGGCAGTCCAAAATCGCCACTGTGGACCTGGCAAAAATCTTTACGAATTACTACAAGACCAAACTGGCCACCGCGGCGGTAGAACAACACCTCGACGAACTGGATAAAGATTACAGCAATATGGCGGCGCGCTTGAAAGAGCAGACCAGCGATTACGAGACAATGCGCGATGCGGCCGAGGACCAGGCCGTCTCTCAGGATGAGCGGGATAAACGCACGCAGGCGGCCGACGACGCGCTCAAGCAACTGGAAGATTCCAGAGCCAATATGGCGCAATTTGAACGGCAGGCGCAGATGACCATTAACGATCAAAAACAGCGCATGCAGGCCAATATCATGGGTGAAATCAAAAAGGCGGTTGCGGACAAGGCCAAAGCGGCCGGGGACACCCTCGTTTTGGACACAGCGGCCGAAAGCGCCGGCGGGACTCCGATGATCGTGTTTTCCACGGGTGATAATGATCTGACCGACGACGTGCTCAAAGAATTGAACTCGACCGCGCCGCCGGATTTGCCAGAACCAACCGCGCCACCGGTCTATCTCTCGACGAACAGCGCGCCATTTGACATCAATGGCAGCCCGACGCCGCCGGCAGCGCCGGGGACGCAGTAGCCGTGGCCGCGCACGCAGCGCAGCCGGGACGCTTGCGTTAGAGGCTGGCGGGCCCTTCCAGCGTCGAAAATTTATAGATGATGGTATTCTTGTACACCTGGCCGACTTTCAATTCAACTGAGGGAAAGCGGGGATGATTTGGAGAATCCGGGAAGTGCTGCGGTTCCATACAAAAGGCGTGTCGGCGCTCATATCGCCGGCCGCCCTTGCCGATGATAGTGCCGTCGAGAAAATTTCCCGAGTAGAATTGCATTCCAGGTTCAGTGGTAAAGACTTCCATGCGACGCCCGCTGATTTTGTCCGTTACCAGCGCCGCTGAAGCAAGGTCGCCCGGGCTTTTTTGAAAAACCCAGTTGTGGTCGTAGCCCCCGGCGAATTGGATTTGCTCGTCAGCGCTGTTGATGCGGGCGCCGATGCTCGCCGGTTTGCGAAAATCAAGAGGCGTGCCCGCGACCGAGCGCAGCTCTCCGGTCGGGATCATGTTGCCGTTAACGGGCGTAAATTGCGCGGCGTTAATTTGGACGAGATAATCAAGGACATCCCCGACTCCGCGGAAATTGAAATATGAATGGTGAGTCAGATTGCAAATGGTGTCCTTATCCGTAGTCGCCTCGAAGTCCAGGCGCAACGCATTATCCTCCGTCAGCGCGTAAGTGGCCCTCACGGATAAATTCCCGGGATAACCTTCCTCACCGTCTTTGCTCAAATAATCGAGTTGCAGGGCCGGACCCCGCGCGGTATTGACAGGCTTTGGTGTCCAAATGACTTTATCGAATCCTTTAAGTCCCCCGTGCAAATGGGTTTTGGAGCCGTTGTTTGCAGCCAGTGAATAGGTCTTCCCGTCGAGCGAAAACGTTCCATTTGCAATACGGTTGCCACAACGACCAATCAACGCGCCAAAGTAAGGATTGCGCTTAATGTAATCGTCCAAGGCATCATAACCCATGACGACGTCCTCGAAGCGGCCGGATTTGTCCGGCGTTTTCAGGGACACGACAATGCCTCCATAGGTCGCGATACGGGCTTCCAGCCGATTGCTGTTGCATAACGTGTAGATTTCCACTTGCTGTCCATCGGGCGTTATTCCAAAAGGAGCCTTGCTAATCGTCGGGCCGGTCATTCAGCAATCTTACAGCCGCCGGCCAACGGACTCAATATTTTCAAAGAGAAATAAGGGTCTGATTCATTCGATTGGATCAATTCTCAGCTCTCCCGGTGTTGGAGGCAGTTGAATTTGCAGGCAGTGTTCATGGCAGGTTGCGGCAATTGAGACGCCATTCCACAAAACCCGATAGCGTGAATCCGGATTCATACAGGCAAGGACGGTAGAATTGCGGTCGGCGCCATTCAAACGCTTTAATTTGGCGCGCAAGCTGCGGTTGTTCCGGCTAAACTCGCAGTGTTCAATCCAAAGGTCAAAACCGCAGGTGAAGCGGCCGGGTGTATAGAGCGAGGCGAACCAGGACAATGCCGGGGAAGACAAACTGCTGAATTGGCCCCAGCCCGCGCCAAACGGCTCGCGTGGTTCGAAATGTTCCATGCAATCGTATGTTGCGTCCGTGACTTTTTTCCAAAGGTCAAGGCCGGTCCGCGCGATTTGCAGTGCGAGGTCACCGCGGCCCAGATCCAGCATGGTTTTCCAGAAAAACCACTGATGTGCCAGCCAGACGCTGCCGTTCCAATAGCCCGTTGGGCTAAAATAAGGAGCAGATTGGTCAACCGTCGTGAGCCCAATGTCCATCCAAAGATGTTGCGGCGAAAACAGGCGGTCGAGAATTTGTCGTTCCTGTGAGGGTGAACAAATTCCGGCCACCAACGGATAAGCGCCGTCCAAGCCCATGTTGAAGTTGGCGCCGCTGTCATGGCGCAAAATGCCCGCGGGTTTGCCCTGTGCATCGTGGGTGACGTAACCAAAATATCCTGAAGCTTCGTCCCAGGAGCAGGCGTGAAGCGAGGCCGAAAGTACGGCGACATCCTTGTCATATTCGGCAAAATCCGCCGGGCGTTGCAGGGCGGCCGCGGCGGCGCGGAGCAATTTGGCGGATCGAATCGTATGCGCGGAATTGACGACGGGCGCAACACTGGCTTCCAAATGGTGAGCATGAACGTATTTTTGGGGCGGGTAATCGTCCCAGCCGCCGGAATTATAAAAATAGTCCCAAGTGCAAATGAGATGGTCGCGGTGACGGCGCGTGGTGGAACTGCCCAGGCGCCCGGCGAGGCAGGCATGGTTTTGGCGCAGGCGCGGGTAGCAATACGCGAGCAGTTCCAGCGATGGCGTGCGGTTCCACAATTCCCAAAAGAGATAACTTTGCACCGGCACGGGCGAACCATGGT
>JBOHXA010000669.1:0-10297 GCA_050737335.1 Limisphaerales bacterium
GCATATCGAAAGGCGCTGGCCCGGGACAAAATAGGGTGGGCCATTTGGGATTGGAGCGCCAGTTTTCGCTACTGGAATAAGGCGAAAAATCGTCCCATGCCGGGCATGCGCGAAGCGCTGTTTGGGACTGAATGAATTATTTTACAACGTTCCCCCGCTTTGTGCGTCAAATGGCAGGGATGATGAGAGTTTTTGTTCGATTAGTCCCCCTGCTATTTGCTTTGGCGCCCTGCTTTGCCCGCGCCGGTGGCGACGAAGTGGTCGTCATCTACAACTCAAGGATGCCCCAATCCAGGGACGTGGCGCAATACTACGCCAAAATGCGGCACGTTCCTTCGAAACAAGTTTTTGGCTTCCCATTACCGCAAACCGACGACATATCGCGCGACGAATTTAAAAGCGAGCTGCAATTGCCGCTGGCGGAAAAGTTGCAGTCAGCCGGCCTATGGAAATTTGGCGAAAGCACCATCCAGGGCGCCAACGGGGCGGCTGTCCATTTTATCCGCTGTGTCACTGCATCCAAAGCGCGCTACGCCGTGTTGTGTTACGGCGTTCCCTTGCGCATCGCGGAGGACTCGAGCATTCGGGAACCGCAAAGCAAATCCATTCCAGAGCTTTTCCAACGGAACGTCGCTTCGGTGGATTCGGAATTGGCGTGGCTGCCGCTAATTGAAAATGACGAGCGGTTGTCCGGCCCAATGATGAATCGGCTCTACGGCTGCACCAACGCGTCGCTTCTGGACCCGACAAACGGCATATTCCTGGTGACGCGGCTCGACGGCCCGTCTCCGGACATTGCGATGGGTCTGGTCAAAAAATCAGTGGAAGCGGAACAGGACGGGCTGTGGGGCCGGAGTTATTTCGACGCCCGGGGTAATACGGAGGGCATGTACAAGCTGGGTGATGAGTGGATTTTGGGAGCGGCTCGGCTGTGCAAAGAAGAGGGATTTGACCCGGTGATTGACACTAATCCGGCGACCTTCCCCGCGGATTTTCCCATGAGCCAGATTGCCATTTACGCGGGGTGGTACTCGGAGAATGCGGATGGCCCGTTTGCGCAGCCGACCGTCGAGTTCATGCCCGGGGCGTTTGCGTATCATTTGCACTCTTATAGCGCCGCCACGTTGCGAAGCGCGACGGAGCATTGGTGCGGCCCGCTGCTGGCCAAAGGGGCGACCTGCACAATGGGTTGCGTGGCCGAGCCTTCCATCCAATTCACGCCTGATGTTGACACGTTTCTTGTCTGCTGGATGGCTCATGGATTCACTTTTGGGCAGGCGGCATGGGCGGCGCAGCCCGCCCTGTCCTGGCAAACGACGGTCGTTGGGGACCCCCTGTATCGTCCGTTTTCAAGACCGCCCGGGCAGGTTCTTCGTCAATTGACGCGCGCGCACAGCCCGGACCTGCAGTGGTATTACTGGCGCGTCTGTAATTTCCTGCAGGCCAAAGGCGCGCCGCTATTCGAAGTGGAGACTGATCTTGAAAATCTTCCTCTCACCGACACGAGCGCCGTGTTGACGGAAAAATTGGCTGAGTTATGCGAGTTGCAGAGCAAGCCCAATTCAGCGATCGAATTCTATCGGCATGCCTTGAAATTGGGCCCTTCACCTGAACAACGAATCCAAATTCGCCTCGCGCTCGCCAAAGAATTGCTCGGACAAAATCAAACCAGCCAGGCCATCGCGGATTACCGGGCTATTCTGGAGGAATCGCCGGCGTACCCCGGCGATGGCGCTCTTTCGGACAAAATCGCGACACTGGAGCAAAAACTTTCCAGCGTGAAATAAAAAATAAAGGAAAATGTGGAAAACGCCATGTCAGGAAGGAACTTTGCAAACGCTCGATGGCGGGTGCGCGGATGATTGAATTTTTCGACACGCATGCGCACCTGGATTATCCGGACTACGCGCACGATTTGAGCGAGGTGATCGCCCGTGCGCAATCGGCTGGAGTATCAAAGATTATTTCCATCGGCACAAGCGTGGAAAGCAGCCGGCGAGCAATCCAATTGGCGGAACACTTTGCCGCGGTCTATGCCGTCATTGGCTGGCATCCCGCGGAAGCGGCCGACGCTCCGGACGACCTGCGGCCGGATTTTCGCGAATTGGCCAGACATCCCAGAGTCCGTGCGATCGGCGAGATTGGCCTCGACTATCACCATTTGCCGGACGGTGAATCGGCGCGCGCGGAATATAAACAGCGGCAGGCGGCGATTTTTCAGCAGCAACTGGAGGTCGCGGCGGAAGCCGGGCTGAATTGCGTGATTCATCAGCGCGAGGCCTTCGATGATACGCTGGCTCAACTGAAACCCTTCGCTTCGAAGGTTCGCGGCGTTTTTCATTGTTTTGGAGAAAGCGCAGACCGAATGAAACAGGTCCTGGACATAGGCTCACTCGTCAGCTTTACCGGTATCGTCACGTTCAAAAATGGCCAGAACGTCCGCGAGACGGTGGCAGCCACGCCGATTGATAAATTCATGCTGGAAACCGATTGCCCGTTTCTGGCGCCCGTCCCGTATCGAGGCAAACGTTGCGAACCGGCCTACGTAAGAGAAATATCCGAGACGGTGGCGCGGGTGAGGGTCTGCTCCGCTGAGGAGTTGAGCGCGGCAACGTGCCGAACGGCGCGGGAATTTTTTAAATTAAAATGAAAAGAGCGATTTCGACGATTTTGAGCGTGTTCCTGTGCCTGTTCATTGCCAGCGGCTTCGTCTCGGCCGTGGACGACTCGTTGCAGCTCATTTGCGGGATTTCTTTTCTAGCGCTGCCCCGGGCCATTTTGTCTTTAATCGCATTCCTTTTAGCGCTGCTGGTTTATGCGTTAATGGCTTTAACACCCATGATACCCAAGCGCGTTTTTGTCCCAGTCGCCCTTTTCCCTCTGGTGAGTGTGCTGCTTAGTCTTCCGGCTATGATTTACGGCGGCGGTGATTGGGTTCGACGAAGCGTGGAAGCGGATTGGGCCATTTCGCTCTGCCAGGTCACGGTGGGCTTGGCGGCATTTTGCTGGGTCCGGGGCGGTTGGAAATTTGGATGGCCAGTCGTGGACGACAAAAATTTGGGAGACCGCCCCTTTAGCTGGCTCAACCTGGGAGGCTTTGTGCTGGCGAATATTTTCGTGCTGTTGCCGGCGGTTGCCGTTTACCTGGCCGTCTGCGCCGCGCTGGCGGTGAGCCATTTTACGGCGGGATTTTTCACGCTGCGCGCGTCCGGCGTGACGGCTCATGTAAGACAATACACTCGCAGTGACGGCAAGACCATTGAATTGGTCCCGATGATGCATATTGCTGACGCGGAATTTTACCGGAAAATCTCGCAATCTTTTCCAACGGATTCCATTGTCCTGATGGAAGGAGTCACCGACGAAAAACACCTGCTGACCAACGGAATCAGCTACAAACGCGCGGCGCATTCGCTGGGCCTGGCCGAGCAGGTAAAGACCTTCAAACCGCGGGGCCAAATGGTGAGAGCGGACATGGACGTGGACCAGTTTTCGACCAACACGATTAATTTGCTAAACATGGTCATGCTTCTGTACACCAAACCGGTGACCGCCGCTTCGATCGCGGCCCTGGCAGCCTACTCGCCCCCGCCGGGCGTGGAGAAGCAGCTCTTCGACGATATTCTCAGGAAGCGCAACCGCCATCTTCTGGAAAAGTTAAAACAAGAGCTTCCGCAATCAAATATGCTCATTGTGCCCTGGGGCGCCGGCCATATGCCGGCGATCGCAAAGGCAATTCAAAAACAGGGATTCCACCTGGTTAACACGAAAGAATATCTCGTGATTCCATTCCGTTGAGGGCCGCTCATGGTCTTGCGGGAGAATCTGAGGAAATCGCCGAATTACCGGCTGGCAGTCAGCGCTTTTTTGGTTGTTTCGGAGCGGTACTCCAGAATTTTCACCTGGCTGGCAATTGAGCGTCTCGCCGATCGCTTCGAGGGTTGAGAACCGCACGGCCCTGGCCTTGCCTGTTTTGAGGATGGAAAGATTTTGCGGCGTGATGCCCACGGCTACGGCCAGCTCATTCAGCCGCATTTTCCGTTGCGCCGGGACCACGTCCAAATTGACCGATGGGCATAAAATTAGGCCCTGGGCGTGACTCTTCTTTGGATATGGGCGACATTGCCCGGATGAAAAGGGTAGGCCTAAAGTGCGGTTCCGACGCGTTTTTTATCTCCTTATTATTGTTATTTGTCGTCGGCTGCGCGTATCTGCCCTTGCCGATTGCGCATAGGCCGCTTTTGTCGCCCGCCGAATTTGCGTTCATGCAGTCAGGGCATCCAAGCCGCGGCGAAGTGCATGCGAAACTTGGAAAGCCGTTCGAGTATTTCCCGGGCTCGCGCGTATCGGTTTACCCGGTCAAAAAGCTGATTCGACATAAGCTGGTTCTCTTTCTGGGGGTGCTGCCGATTTGGGTGTTCAAGGATTATGACGGCTACGAGATCGCGTGCATTCAGTTTAACGGGCAGGATCGGGTGCGACGTTGGGGTTTCACTACGGAATATCTGGGACTTCACAAGACCGCCGTCGAATTTGGGGTCAACCAATGGCTGGCGAGGGAAGATCGAAAAGGATATAGGCGGGATGGAAAATAAAGTTTGATTGGGCAGGCGAGGAACGTTTCGGGCAAAGCAGTGACATTGGATGATCTGAAATTTTTATTCGCGGCCTGAGGGACGGAGCTTTTGCCGGTTACGCCGCTAATTCCGCCAATGCCATTTCAATGGTTGGAAACTGAAATTGAAATCCGGCGGTCTGAAACCGTTTCGGCGATACCCGGCAACCTTCCAGCGCCAGTGACGGCTCGGTTCCCATCAATTTCGCGCCCATTTTGAAGGCCCAGGCAGGCACGGGCGGGCCCCATGGACGCCGCAATGTCCGGCGCAACTGTCGCATAAATTCATCATTCGTCACGGCGCCCGGCGCGACGGCGTTGAATATTCCCGTCAGATCCTCGCCCAGCAGGCTTTCCCAAAACATTTGTGTCAAATCCTTGAGATGTATCCACGTGATGAACTGTGTTCCGTCAGCCACGCGACCGCCCAGGAACCATCGGGTCAACCGCGCCAGTATCGGCAATGCCCCGCCGCCCCGCCCCAGGACCACCCCGGTCCGCAGCAACACTTTTCGCGTGCCAGGGACGTTTGTTGAATTAAAAGCCCCTTCCCATTGGCGGCAAATCTCAGCCAATGTGCCGCTTCCGTTCGACGAGCTTTCGTCCAGAAGTTCATCGCCGCGGTTTCCGTAAAATCCAATGGCACTGGCCTGCACCCACGCTCGCGGCGGCTTCGCCACGTGCGCCATTCCCTGCGCAAGCGTTTGGACCGCATTGATCCGCGATTCGGCCAATTCGCGGATCGCCGCCGGGGTGTGGCGGCAATTGATGTTTTTGCCGGCAAGCCCGATTACCCCTTCGGCTCCGTTGAGATACTTGATCCATTCGCCGATATGGACACCGTCCCATTCGGCTTCGATGACGCCATCCTCTCGCCTTCGCGGCGCGCGCGTGAGCACAACCGCTTCGCCTCCCCGGGCCAGCCAGTCCGCGGCAAGCGCCGAGCCGATGAACCCGCTGCCGCCGGCTATGACAAGCCGCCCTTTATTCATCGTCATCCAGCGCCAGTCGCGGCGGATTCTTTGGGTTTAACGGGTTGACTTCGAAGTTCTTCGATTCCAACTCGCCCAGCCAGTTTTTAATCATGACATGGACACTCTTTACATTTAACCGGTCATGCCGGGCGGGATATTTTTCGAAATTGGCGCCCGCCAGTTTCAACAGGGCGGCGGCCGGACGCAGCCGGTTTTTCTGCAAGTGAACGAACGCGCCGGCCAATTGGATGAGCCCTTTGTAAAAAGCGCCATTTGGACCGTGCTTGTCCGCAAGCCAGAGATTTTCCAAAACATCGTGCGCTTCGTAAAAAAGCTGGCAGTTGAAGTAATGGAAATAGCCGGCATAGTGCGGGTCCACGCCATGGCCGCGATGCGATTCGACCATTGACATGATCCGCATGCTTTTGCGAGTGGCCATTTGCATCAATCTATAGAAACTGCAAAAGAATGCACCAAAGACTTGCGTCCGGCGCGGACGCGGTTAGTTTTTCTCTCATGAGTCTTGAGGACCACACGGGAGATATTATTCGCAAAGCGCGCGCCATGAACAACGTCTCCGCCGCCGCCGCCGCAAACGCGGCCGGTATTTCGGAAAATGAATTGTCGGCGTTTGAGGAAACCGGAAATGCGCGAGATTTGAAGATCAATTTCGCCCCGCTCGCAAATGCCGCCGGCCTGAATCCCCTGAAGCTCGAAGCGATCTCAAAAGGATGGCTGCCGTGCAATCGGGACCTTGGCATCTGGCGTGGCTTGCGCGCCTACACCACCGCGGGTGAGGGCATGACCGTCAATTGCTATCTGGTCTGGGACGAAGTGACGCGCGACGCCGCCCTGTTCGATACCGGTCTCGACGCCGCCCCCGTGCTCGATTGCATCAAGGAAAATAGCCTGACGCTGCGGCATATCTTCATCACTCACTCTCACTGGGACCACGTGGAGGCGCTGCCAAAATTCCGCGAAGCCTGGCCCAGGGCCAAACTGCATTCGGGTTCCAAAACCGCCCCGGTGGACCAACGCAACAAACCCAGCGAAATCGTCCATCTCGGCGGCCTGCGCGTGACGCATCGCGAAACTCCCGGCCACGCTGATGATGGCGTCACGTACATCGTTGGCAACTGGCAGGAAGACGCGCCGCACGTGGCATTTGTCGGCGACGCGATATTTGCCGGCTCGATTGGCCGGGGAAACCCGTCCTGGGAGGTGGCCAGACAAAAGGTGCGCGAGCAAATTTTGTCGCTGCCGCCGCAGACCCTCCTGTGTCCCGGCCACGGCCCGATGACCACGGTGGCCGAAGAGCGGGAACACAATCCGTTTTTTTGATTTTGGACATTGGCAGGGACGTCGCCCCGCGCCGGTCACGGCTCTCAACTGAGCACTTTCTCGAGCAATGTATTCATTCTTGCCAGCATGGTTTTCGGATCTTCAAGCAGGCCGGCCGCCACGCGGGCATTATCGAGCAGTTGGGCGGCCACGGCGCCGGCCAGGGCGGCATCCTTTTGACGCGCCGCATCCAGCCGCGCGATGACGGCGTGCGCCGGATTGATTTCCAAATCATATTTTGCCGCGGGCAATTGGCCTTCTTTCACCGCTTTCATCATACGCCTCATGCCTGCGGTGAGGAATTTATCCGCGTCCACAACCACGGCCGGGCTTTCAACCAGCCGCTGTGAAATGCGCACCTCGTTGACGCTGTCGCCCAGCGTTTCCTTCATCCATTTTGCCAGGGCCTTTGCGGCATCCTCGCTTAACGCGCCGTTCCGCGCGCTGCTCAAGCCCAATTCAGCTTTTTCAGCCGGGCGCAGGTCTTTGCCCTCGAAACTATGGAGATGCTCGATGACAAATTCGTCCCAGGGGTCATAAAGGAACAACACTTCCCATTTGCGTTCCTTGAATACTTCAAAATAGGGACTGCCTTCGGCGGCCGAACGGTTGGTGGCGAGCAGGCAATAAATTTCCTTTTGGTCCGAAGGCATCCTCTTCACGTAGTCCGCCAACGACGTAAGTTTGCCGGCGTCCAGGGCGGACGATTCATACCGGAGCAATTTGCCGAGCGAATCCTTGTGGGTAAAGTCGGTGACAACGCCTTCCTTGATGAAGCGCTGGTATTCGGCAAAAAAAGTCTCGTACGCGACCGGGTCTTTTTCAGACTGCTCATCCAGGAATTTGAGGAACCGCGTCGTCAAAACTTTGTTGAGCTTCTGCATGAGGGTGGTGTCCTGCATGGTTTCGCGCGATATATTGAGAGGCAAATCCTCGCTGTCCACCACCCCTTTGAGAAACCGGAGCCAATCCGGAAAAAGCCCTTTGGCTTTTGCCTGAATGAGAACTTTGCGGCAATACAAATTGACTTCCGAGTCTATCCGCCCCATGCCCTGCGTTTCAAAGTTGCGCCGCGGAACAAACAACAACGATTGGATCGCCAGGGGCGCATCGGCCGAAAAATGCAGTCGGAACAGCGGCTTGTCAGGGTCGTGGCCGATGAAGGTATAAAATTCGTTGTATTCTTCGTCTTTGATTTCATTCTTATTTCGGGCCCAAATCGCCTGGACGGTGTTCAGGCGCTTCCCATTAAGCTCGATCGGGAAGGGAACGAAGCTCGAGTACCGCTGGATGATGCGTTCGACCGTCGTGCCAACCGCGAATTCCTTGGCCTCGTCCTTGAGTTCGAGCGTGATTTTGGTTCCTCGGGGCAAATCATTGAAAGGAACGATGTCATAGCCGCCCATGCCTTCGCATATCCATTGCCAGCCCTGATCCTCAGGCGCAGACGGGCGCGTAAACACCGTGACTTTTTTTGCAACCATGAATGCCGAATAAAAACCCACGCCGAACTGTCCGATAAGATTGATATCCGGCTTTTTGTTTTCGGAAAGTTGTTTTAAAAATGCTTTGGTCCCGGAATGAGCGATCGTTCCAAGGTTTTCCACCAGTTCGCCGTGCGTCATGCCCGAACCGGTGTCGGTAATGGTAATGACGCCTGCTTTATCGTCCGTAGTCACCGAAATGGCCGGCGCCACCTCGGGCTGATGCACAGCGTTGCCGGAGGATTGATTGAACCGAAGTTTCTCGCAGGCGTCTGCGGCATTGGAGATGAGTTCACGGATGAAGATTTCTTTGTCCGTGTAAAGCGAATGGATGACGATGTCCAGAAGTTGCTGGATTTCAGCCTGAAAATGATGTGTCTCTTTCATTTGCGATTTGCGATTTTCAATTTACGCGACCCTTTCCCCTCTACGATTTAACCGGTTCGGGTGACGAATGCAAATCCGGAGCGCGGACTTTCCGCGGTATCGGGGCGTTCAAACTGGCAAAGCCCCCGCTCTCATGCGACTTGCCGACTCGGAAATCGGCGATACGGCAAATTTGGACCGCTACCTTTCGCAATTTCCAAACCGCCCCACAACAGTGTTTAACCCGCCATTGGCGAATCCAATTCCGGGATGCCCTGCGGCGCGCGCCCGGTCAATCGTGCCGGACGCGGAGAAGATCGCTTATGATCTCGCCGTGAATCAACCGCGCCCTCCGCGCCATATTGACCAGGGACGCCTGGCCGCAAAGCAGACACGAAAACGGGAATTTCTTCCGGCGACCCCAAAAACTCTGTAGGAGCATTCATGAACGCAATCAGACGCGCTTTGCCAGCAGTCCGTTCAAATTATCTTCAGGAATCGGAACGAATCCTCGATTCCCGCGTTTCATACATTTCAGAATCGCGAACGGCACAGGCAGGCCAACCCCCGGCCTGCCCCCCGTGCCGTTCCGAACGGGCATTCAAGCAAATTTTACTTCGATTTGCCTGGGTTGCGCTTTTTCCCGCTTGGTCAAACGGACCCGTAGAATGCCATCCTTGAACTCGGCCTTCACGTTGTCAGTTTCCGCATCCTCCGGAACGCTGAAGCTGCGCTCGAACCGGCCATAATAGCGTTCTACATGATGGAATCTTCGGCCTTTTTCCTCCTTTTCGCCCTTGCGCTCGCCCGAGAGGGTGAGCACGCCCTTTTCCACGGTCACTTTGAAGTCCTCCTTCTGGACCTCCGGCAATTCGACTTTGATCAAATATTCCTTTTCGTCTTCAATCACGTCCGCCAAGGGAGCCCATTTCGGTGCGGTGCCGTTCTCTTCGCCGTTCGTGACGTCGCTGCGACGGAAAAGGTTGCCGTCTAGCAGAGACGACATCCGCCGTTGTATTTCATCCATCTCCCCGAAGGGATTCCATTGTATCAATGTACTCATATTATTGTCCTTAATTTCGGCAGAACTGTTTATGTCTAAGAGGACAGCATCCGGTTCCGCCTTGTCCGGTTTCTATCCTTCTGAAATACACAAATGCAGCCGATGTGCCATAACCTTGAAACTTTATAACGATTTAATAATTAACATCTTAGGAAGTTTTGTCCCGTTGGAATATTGAGCAAGGTGCGCCAGAAGAGAACAAGCTTGTGTGTCATTGGGACAACTTGACGCAGCTCGGAGAGTCGAAGACGTCCAGGACCAAATCATCTTGGACTGAGGCGGGCCAAGTCAATCGCTATCGTGATCGAGCGATTAATTTCCAGTTGCCAGAGGCCGATTGACTGATGAACGATCGGAATTAAAGTTGAAACTTTTGGAATGAACTTGCCAGGAGCGCGATTTTTTGCGAAATAAACCGGAACATTGTGGAGAGATGGCCGAGTGGCTGAAGGCG
>JBOHXA010000670.1:0-3348 GCA_050737335.1 Limisphaerales bacterium
GTCCAGGTGGACCTCGTGTGTGGATTTGAGAGCGTCAACCCATCGGCCGGAAATGTTTTCGGTTATCAGTATCACTTTAAGAATTTCCCTGGGTCGTCTCCGCCGGAGGATGGCCGAGAGGTTCAAGCGTATATTTTACCCGCAGTTCCCGGCAAAGTGCTTTCAATTCCCCTTGAGTGGCTTCGTCAATGCGAATCCCGTCCGCGAGATTTTGCCTCGCTTTTTGAAAAGATCGTTCGCCCGGAACATAAATTTCGTTGACGCCGGGACGTTTGCGGCAGGACTTGATATCGTCAATGGCTTTGTCCAATCGCGTCTTGAATTCCGCGACCTCCATGAACGCGCTAATGTCCAGCAGGACAAAAAAGTGCCCGACATCCTGTTTGCGATCCAGGTTTTTATACATCGAGCCGATAGCGGGTCCCACGGCGGCTCCAGACAACACGCTGGAGAAGATTTCCACCATCAGTGCCAGCGCATAACCCTTATGGCCGGCCATCGTCAGCACGGTGCCGGCCAGGGCGGCCGCGGCGTCCGTGGTCGGTTCTCCTTCGGGCGAGAGCGCCCAGCCCGATGGAATTGGCTCGCCGCGCTTCTGGGCTGCGATGATGTTGCCGCGCGCGATAATGGACGTGGCCAGGTCAATTTTCACCGGCCAGCCTTTGCCGGTCGGAAAGGAGGCGGCGATGGGATTGGTACCGAAGAATGCCTGGCAGCCGCCTTCCGGCGACATGGCGGGTTCGCAACCGGTCGTGGCGAACAGGATCATGTCCTGTTTTGCCGCCATGTTGCAGTAATAGGAAAGAGCGCCAAAATGTTGCGAATCGCGAATGGTCGCCGCTGAGACGCCATTTCGCCTGGCGCGCGGAATCATCTTTTTCAACGTTTTGACCGCCTGCACCTGTCCCAATCCGTTTCCGCCATCCATCGCCATGACCGCGCCCCGCCGCCGTTCAACTACCAGTTTTGCCTTTGGGTCAATGAGTCCTTTTTGAATGCGGCGAATGTAGATGTTCAATCGTGAAACGCCATGGGTCGAGACGCCATGGACGTCGGCATCCAAGAGGGCATCCGCCAATATGGCCGCGTCGGATTTTCGAACACCGGCTTTTGCGGAGATCGCGACGGCCAGCGCCTTCACCAGGTCGGGATTAAATCGGTCGGTCATGGAATCGGCTGACGGGACGTCGGGTTTGGATTTTCAACAATGCGGGAGGCGGATGGCCGCTTCCGCTATATCAGGCGCTGCGATAGAGTTTGGTCATGATGAATTCGCGGTGCCCCAGGGCTTCGGCTGCGGTGAGGCGTCCATTGGCGGTGCGCACAGTGAGCCGGATCAGTTCCTCGCCCGCCTCCTCCACGGACATTTCCCCGCGCAAAATGGCGGAAACGTCCAGGTCAATGTGTTCGCTCATGGTCGAGCAGGTGAGTGGGTTGCCGGACAATTTAATGACCGGTTCAATTGGATTTCCCACGATGTTGCCCTGACCGGTGGGGAACAAATGAACCACCGCGCCCGACGCCGCCCACAACGTGACGGCTTCGCCGGCGGCTGATGAGGTGTCCATGAACCATAATCCTCTGCCGCCGGGAGCTTGCGCCGGTTTCAGGCAACCAACAAATTTCGTTTTGCGTCCCAATTTCTCAATATTTCCCAGGGCCTTTTCTTCAATGGTCGTCAGGCCGCCTCGAATGTTGCCCTTTGTCGGCTGCGATTCCGACAGATCGTCGGTCTTCTCCTTCATGATCATATTGGTGTAATCCTGAAATATGGCCGCAAACTGTTCCGCCACTTTGGCGTTGGCTGCCTTGCCCTTGACAATATGTTCGCCTCCAGTCAGCTCGGATGTTTCACCAAAGGAGGCCGTTCCTCCCATCGCACAGGCTTTGTCAATGACATTGCCCACGGTGGGGCAGGACGCCAGTCCGGTGGTGGTGTCCGACTCGCCGCATTTGACAGAAATATACAACTCGTTGAATTTGCACTCGCTTCGTTGCAACTCGCTCGCCCATTGCAGCAATTCTTTGGCCTTGCGCGACGCATCCGCGATGGTCTGAAGGTCTCCATGCCTTTCAATCGAAAAGCCCGCCACGGGCTTGCCCGTCCGGGCAATGCCCTCGACGATGCGCTGGGTCCAACCCGGCTCAATGCCGATGACCACGCACGCCGCGACATTCGGGTTCGCGCCGGTCCCGATCATCGTTCGAAAAAACAGTTCAAGGTCTTCTCCAAATTGCAGGCGCCCGTACGCGTGGGGCAGGGCCATCGTGCCCTTGATATTGTTTGCCACGGCTTCGCACGCCGCGTTTGAAATGTCATCCACGGGCAGGATGACCACGTGATTGCGGATGCCGACCCGCCCGTTTTCGCGGCGATAACCTTTAAATGTGGGAGTTTTCATGGGATGCCTTTACCAGCGCTTTGTTTTGACATTGTGAACATGGACGTGCTCGCCTTTTTTGATCGGAGCCACGACTTTGCCAATGTCCACTCCGTATTTGACGACGGTGTCACCCGGCTTGAATTCCTGCAAAGCTAGCTTATGGCCCAGCGGGATGTTCATGGAGGCCTTCACCCTGGGTCTGGCTTTGCCGTGAAGCGAGCGTCCAGAGACGTTGCTGCCAGCCTTGATGTCTATGACGGCCACGCCAACGTTGTCTTTGTCTTCATGCATTAGGAATTCGATCATACTTGTTCTCTTTGTTTCGGGGGGTTGACAATTTATTTCGCATTCAAAAATAACCGGGGAAAATTATTCCATTTTTAGCACTTTAATCAATACCAAAGTCACGACGGCAATGACCACGGCGCTAATTGTGGCGGCCAAAAACGGGCGCAACCCCGTCTTTTTCATCGCCTTGAACTTTGTTTCCAACCCGACGCCGGCCATGCTCATGGTGATGAAAAAAACCGAGCAGATTCGGGCGACTGTCGGAAGGCTGTAGGTGTGTGACGCGTTCGCGGAACTGACGTGACCTGGAAAATGGACCGTGACGTCAGGAAGCCAGCCTTTGGCGCGAAGCACGGCCAAAGCCAAAAAGCCGATAATAAACTTTGGAAACATCGAAAAATAGTTGATGTGCCCATGGCTGACGTCCTGCTGTTTTTTCGCTTTGTGCCTGGCATAGACGATGCCGACGATAAATACGAGCGGCGCCAGCAGGCAAACGCGGGCAAGCTTGATGATCACGGCATGTTCTCCGGCTTCGGGGCTGTAGGCAAACCCCGCGGCCACCACCTGCGGTAATTGATGAATGGTCAGGCCCGCCCAAACGCCAAAGGCTTTGCTGGACAACATCAGCCAGTGTCCTAGAAGCGGCAGCAAAAACATGGCTGCAAGCCCCAAT
>JBOHXA010000671.1:0-3962 GCA_050737335.1 Limisphaerales bacterium
CTCTTTCACTTTCCATTCCTGATTATTTAGTCATTGGCACTCAAGGCCCGGTTGCCTTTGGGGTTTCGGGAACAACACCCAATAATCGTTTCGATTTCGATTTGCAAACTATCCAGGAAATTCAGCCTGGCGGGTTTTTTGAAACTGGAACGCTCGTTGACACGACGGGCGCCTATGCGGCGACAACGGCTTACCTGACCCTGAATTTTTCCGGCGCAAATAATTACTCGCTTACTTTGCAGGCCGTTCCCGAACCGGCCACTCTCAGCCTCCTCGTGGCAGGGCTGGGCCTCCTTCCATTCCTTCGCCGTAAGAGCTGACGTCGGTTATTTTTACAAATTGAGAGGTTTTCGGCAAAACCTTCTATTTGCAAAAGCTTTAGCAATAAGCCCCGCCTCTCCAGCGGGGCTTATTTGTTTTAAAACAGGTAAACCGCCCGGTAAAATCTCGCGTTGAATCGGCGCGCGTTCGTGTCAACAAAATGCCAGGGCGAGAGATTGGTCGCCAACGAAATCCAATGCACCAACTCGGTCGAAGCTTGAATCACGTAAAGGTAACCCGGTACTCCCGTCACCGCGACGGACACGGCGCTGTTTGAAAGAATGGGATTTGCGAAAATTGCGCTGGCGCCCGGAACCGCATAGGAAGTCTGGACAGAATAGCCGCTTTCAATTCCGTCGTTGTTGATCGCCTGGGCGGCAAAAAAATAGGTTGTGCGGTCCGCCAGGCCCGAAACGGTGACGTTTGTCACGCTTCCCACGGAAATTTCGTTGGTGTAGTCACCGCTGGCATCGCCGTAGTAAATGTTGTATCCGACGACGTCCGGGCTTGGGCTGGCGGTCCAACTCAATTTGACGCTCTGGCTCGCGGATGCCGGAAGCGTCGCAGTTGCGAGCAAAATTCCTGAAAAAATGCCCATTAGAGACACTATGCCTGTGCTTTTAATGCATTTGCGTTGGTTCATGACTACAACGATATAGCAAACAAAATGCCAAGTCAAATGTTTGCTGATTCATCTTCCAGATTGCGCCAACAAAAATCACTCGCGTATCATTTGCCCTGAATTCATGCCCGTCATTGATCAACTTTGTGTCCACTGCGGCCTTTGCTGCGATAGCACCTTGTTTGCGGATGTAGAATTGCAGCCCGAGGACGATTTCAAGCGACTGTCTCAATCGCCATTGGCGCTTGCAAAAAAAGGACGTCGGAAGATGGCATTTGCCCAGCCCTGTGCCTGTTTTGATGGGAAATTTTGCAAAATTTACGCAAATCGGCCCGCGCAATGCCGTTTGTTTGAGTGCGGCCTTTTAAAACGGGTGGCCGCCGGGGAAATGACGGCTGAGATGGCGTTGAAGAAGATTTCTGAAACCAAAAGGTTCGTGAAGGCCGTGCATGGCCTCCTCGTTGCCCTGGGACAGCGCCCAGGCACGCGGCCGTTGAGCCAGTGTTACGCCGACGCAATGCGCGCGCCAATCGAGCTTGCGCGCGGGGGCGACATGGCGGATCTTCACGGTCAGTTAATGCAAGCGTATCTCGATTTGATGGAGTTGGTTCAAAAAGACTTTTTGCGGTAAGCGATCAGGGCGGATTTCCCGCCATGAAATTTTTCGCTTTCGCCGCAACAAAAACCTTTACATTTAATCAAAGGCGCGTATGCTTCGAAATAAACTGATTTTTATGCGAAAGACCCTGACACTTCTGGCCTTGACTGCCATCGTCGCCATTTGGACTTCGGGCTGCGCCGGCCCCGAAGCAAAACTGGGGCGCGGCATGAGGAACTCCTATTCGATCGTACGGATGGGTGAACTGCGGACTTCCATGGAACAGACTGCTGTTTGGAATTCACCCTCGGAAGCCGCCACAACGGGCGTCATCAAGGGCGTGGACCGCACCCTGGCTCGCACGGGATTGGGCGTGTACGAGGTGGTTACCTTCCCCATTCCGCCGTATCATCCGATTTGGACAAAATATCTGTCACCGCTGCCGCCGCAACCGGACAACGGTTTCGTCCGCCTGCCGGACGGCCCCATGTATCACACTGACCGATACATCGGCTTCAGTGGCGGCACCGTGTTCGGCTTTATTCCGGGTTCCCAGTTTGACGTATTTGGCGACTGACCAGCCTTTCTCGAGTGCTCTCCGCCGGTCAAGCCGGCTTCATCTGCCGTATCCGGTTGGCTTTAAACGAACGGCTTTGGAACGACAATTAAAAATCACCACCCCATGGTGTCGTCAAAGACCGAACCGGGAAAGGCATTACTTATTGAGACTTCAGGCTTAGTTCATTCAGCAAGGTCCGCAACGGGTTGGAAATTTTGCCTCGCTGCCAGATAACGAACAAATCCCAGGTTGCACCGGCGTCAGCGATCGGAACCATTACCGCGTTTGGAACCTTCAAATGAGAAATGAAGGTTGGTTGAATCGAAATCGCTTCTTCATTCGCCGCCAGGGCGAGAGATTCTAAAAGACCCGTTGCTTGGTCAATGGCGGCCAGGCGTGGACGGAAGCCGCCATACTTGCGGCAGAACTGAATTATCCGCCGGGTGTATCCCGGCGCCACGTCGTCGGATCCCCGCACGAACGTTTCGCCCTTTAATTGTGAAAGAGACACCTGTCTTTCGGCCGCGAACCGATGGCTGACTGGCAGCGTCACAAGACTTCGAACTGTCGCCAATTTGCGGGCGTAGAAATCGCGAGAGAGGAGTTCCGCGCCCTGCAAGGTCAATGCCAAATCAATTTCGCCTTGCCGCAGGGCAATGATCATCTCGCCCGGCGTTTGATCGAGCATTTTGACCTTCAGGCCCGGATGAGCGCGCCGCATTGCGGCCAGTGCCGGGCCAAGATATTCCTGGACGGCGGACGCGATATAAGCAATACGCAAACGTTCGGTTTCCCCGCGAACCAGCCGTCGGGCTTCGGCCATGGTGGAATCATAATCCGCCAGGAGCTTTTTCGCTCTTTTGGCAAGTGCATGGCCTCCGTTTGTGGGACTCACTCCGGCCGATGTCCGTTCCAAAATACGTCCGCCGAGATCGTGTTCGAGCGATTGCAGTTGCCGTGTGATGGCGGACTGCGAGATGCGCAGACGATCAGCCGCGCGGCGAAGGCTGCCTTCCTCAAGGACCACCAGGAACAAGCGAAGCTTTTCCAGCACGATTCAAATAGTGATGCAATTTTTGCATCACCGCAATCACGAACCGGCATTAGCCAACGGCGCGACAAGGCGTATGGTGGCTGTGTTGAAAATAAAATGAAAAGGGCAGCTATGAGAGAGGGATTTATCGGAGCGACGCGGGCGACAGGGGCGCTCGACCGTCAATTGGGAATGGCGCCACCGGATGATTCCGATCTGGGCCGGCCGGCCTTTTTCACAACTCACAAAAATTATGAAAACTGAACATTTCTTCATTGATCTGACTCAACGTCCGCCGCGGAGCTTTCGCGTTCGTTTGGGCAATTACGTCATATTGGCCCGCATGCTCGACAAGGGACGGGCGACGCTGGCCGGGAAAAACGGCGAATACAAATATAATTCCACAACCGATCAGCGCCTGGTGCAATTTCTTGGCTTCGATCCCGATGCCCTGCTAAAGCAATTGGCCACCGGCAAAGGCGATGGGGAAATCCTTGAGTGGCTGCAGGCCCATTCCAAAACTCCCCGTTCTCCGTGGGAAATCGAAGCCTGGTCCGCGTTCATGGAAAAACGCGGGGCGGACAGCGACGCCGAAACGCTTGCGTTTTTTGCCGAATGGCTGGGCCGGCTTTCCAAAACCCGTGAAGATGTCAAAACCTGGTTCGAAGTCGGCGAGCTTGATGACTATGTCAACTTTGGCGGAAAAGCGTAAATTCACATTTATAAAGCAACGACGAAAAACAAAACGGAGAAAATATATGAGCATGAACAATGAAAAAAAATTGGCGGGAAAAATCGCGGTCATCACAGGCGGCTCGAGCGGTATGGC
>JBOHXA010000672.1:0-3204 GCA_050737335.1 Limisphaerales bacterium
TGTCCGTCTGGCGTCATGGAAGCTGAAAGCACGCCGGGCGAGGAAACCCCGGTGGTTAACGCGTAGTTGGTGGCCGATTGATTGTCCCGTAAGATGAGATTCACTGAACCCGATCGGTTGGCGGCCAGTCCAGCGGCCACGTTTGTTGCCAGGCTGTAAAACAAAATATAGCGGCCGTCGGAGCTTATGGTTGCCGAATAGGAATCCGCGTTTCCACAGGCCGTCGGAGTGCCCGAAATACTCGCGCTGACCAGAGCGGTGGTCGCTGATTGCAAGTCCCGCAGGAAGACATTCTCCGCATTGGTGAAGGCGCCCGCCACCAGGTTTGTCGCATAGCTGGAAAAGACCACGTATCGCCCATTGCCACTGATGGACGGTTCCGTTGAGATCGCCGGCGCCGGCAATCCGTTTGTGTCGGCGCTTGCCAGAATATTGGTTTGCATCAAAAGGTCCCGCACGAAAATTTCGCGCCATTCGTTTGTGCCGTTAGCTGTCAGATCATTGGCCTCGCTCGAGAATGCCACATAACGGCCGTTTGTATTGACGCTGGATGGATAAAATTCAACAAAGTTGTTTGGGGTCTGCGTCGGCAACAGGCAGCCGGAAATCAATTCGACCGCATGGGTCGCGGGATTGACGCCGAAGACGTCCGGGCCGCGGTTGCTGTCGGCGGGTATAAGCCTGGAGTTATTCAACGCGAGATCGAAGGCCACAAGACTTCCGTCGTTGTCCATGGCTGCGCTGGATTGCAAGCTGAGACCGGCGCCGACGCCGTTGGTATTCGCATCTATCAACTGCAACGTCCCGGCCTGCATACTCCATAAATAAAGATGATAGCCGCACATCAAGGGATTGGCAGTCAGGTTTGTGCCGTTTGAAATAAAAGTCAGATACGTTCCAGCCAAATTGAGCAACGGCCCGGCGCATGTGCCCGAGGCGGGCAGACCCGTGGCCAGGTCCGCGCTCACCAGAATATTAGTTTGGGATTGCGCGTCCCAGAGATAGATCACCGTATTCGTGGAATTGGCGCCATTGGCAATGTAGGCGATGGCACTGCCGTCGGGAACCATGGCGAGATTGGCAAAGTCCTGTTGACCCCACGACAACGGTGTAAACGCGTTTGTGCTGACAATGGTATCGGTCAAAGTTTGAAGATTGACTTCCAGGACAAGCCCGTGGTCCGTGGAATTGCTGGGGCAAACTTCAAAGGCAACCCACTGTCCGTTGCTGCTGATGACCGGATCGGTTGAAATGGCATTCGGCGCGCCTATCCGGCTCAGGAACAAGCTTCGCGCGTTGGTACTGGCCCAGGTCGTCGTTCCGGCGACCAAATCCCGCACATAAACCTCGCCTTCGGATTGGACGCCGGGAACCAGATTGGTGGCCGTGCTGAAAAAGGCCACGTACCGGCCGTCCTGACTAATGACGGGCGAAACCGAACCCGGCCAGAGGCCGGCGGATACCGCCCCGGTGCTTACCAACGTGGTCATCCCGGTTTGCAAATCCCGGACAAATACATTGGCAATGCCATTGGTGTCCCCCGGCGTGAGATTGCTGGCATCGCTGGCAAAGACGACGTACCGGCCATCCGGAGTGATAGCCGAGCCGTATGAATTTGCGTTTCCCCCTGTTCCATTGGTGCTGACGCTGACGAGTGTTGTCACGTTGTTGACGACATCGCGAACAAAGACATTATTCATGTCATTTGAGCAGCCCGGCGCCAGGTTATCCGCCAAACTTTCAAACAACGCGTACTGTCCGTTTGTGGAAAGACCCGTTGGCACAGAAGTTTGATCGCCGCCACCGAATGGCGAACTGACGCTGACCAATGTTGTCGTCTGCAAAAGGCGGTCGCGCATGAAAACGTTCAGGACGCGCAACGGGGTCACGGGTCCGTCCGAGTTGGTTGGCACCAGGTTATTTGCGGAACTGGCGAATAGAACATATCGGCCGTCGGGTGTAACGACAGGCACGAAAGAGTCGCCATTGCCGCCGGCGGAGGGCGCATTGGAATTGCCCAGGCCCGAAACAAGCTGAAGGTTTGCGCCACAGGACAGAAAGACCGGCAGGAAGAGAGCCAGGATTGAAATCCAAATTTTCAGGCGCATAGATGGTCTCCGGTTGTCCGCGGACCGCGCGCGGAGCATGGGTTAGGGTTCTTTATATCAAATAAATAATTCGATTGTCAATGGTAATTTAACTTGACAAATGAAGCAGGACCCGGAACAATCAGCCCATATGACGCACCCGTCCCGGAACCGGCTTAAACGACATTCAGTCGCCGGTGAGCGCCTAACGGGGCGGGACCTGGTGGAACCGTTACAGCGGAAGGCTTTCACGGTCACAGAATTACTTGTCGTAATTGGGTGTTTAGGGGTTTTGGCCGCCGCAGTTCTGCCGGTTTTGGCCGCCAGCAAAGCCAATATCCAATCGGTTTGCTGCATGAATAACCTGCGTCAAATAGGCGCGGCCATTCATCTGTACGCCGCCAACAACAATGATGAAGTGGTTTATCCAAATTGGGGCACGGTTAATTTTTGGCAAGGCTGGCTGTTCACATCACAGGGCGCGGATAGTCTCACGTCGCTGAACGAATTCCTCACGCTTCCGGCCGGCCAGAAAGGTCCGCTTGGAACATCGCAAGCGTGCCCACCGATGAATCTGACGGCTCCAAACGTGCGGAAGTATATTTATAATGCGAACGCCTTGTCGCCCTACGTCGGAAGCGCCGCCATCTACTGGTGTCCGGCGGAAAACGCCGGTTCCAAATTGAGTTCGTGGTATCAGAATATTTTCCTTTCGTCACCCGGAAGCGCGTCAGTCAGCGGAAATGACATTTATTCCAGCTACATTATGAATGCGGCAGTCATTGGTTTCCAAAACGTCCTAACTCAAAACCCTACGGACGAGCAACGGTACAAGTTGAGCAACGTTCACTTTAAGCCCAACTATGTTCTCATGTGGGAGCCGAATGACGTTCCCACACCTGGCGCCGTTAACCCATTTAATGACGGCTCCAGCCGGGCGTCGGAAGCCGATGGAGGGCAGCCCAGCCAGCGGCACCTCGACGGCTGCGTGCTTCTAAGGTTTGATGGCGGTACAGAATGTCATTCATATGCTAATGTGAAATCTCAAATTGCTGGTTTCACAATTTTTAAAATTTTTATTTTTACCTTGAAAATATTTAATAATGAGTTTTATTAG
>JBOHXA010000673.1:0-11730 GCA_050737335.1 Limisphaerales bacterium
TTGCGACACGGGCCATAAATTGTTCCAGCCGTGAAAAAAAGGCTTCGAAAATCTCCAGGGCACCGCCGGCAAGTGGCGCTCCTGATTGATTTTTCGCGCTGGTACGGCCGCCGAATCCTTTTGGGAGTGGCAAAATTTGTCCGGGAACATCATGAGTGGTCCGTCCAAAGCGAGGAATGGCGCTGGACCGATCCGGTGCCCGATTGGTTCAAGAACTGGAAGGGCGACGGTGTCATCGCCTGGATCGAGACGCCGGAATTGGGGGAACTGGTGCGGGACTTACGGGTTCCATCCGTTGATGTGCGCGGCTCGTCCGGATGTGGATTGCCCCTGATAGACACGCACAATGAAATGGTGGGCAGCCTGGCGGCTGAACATCTCATCCAGCGCGGCTTTCGTCATTACGCGTTTTGCGGCTTTGTGGGGGCAAATTATTCAGATAACCGCAGCCATTGGTTTCGCCAACGGCTGGAGCGGGCGGGATTTAGCTGCGCGGTCTATGAACCGCCTGAGACGACCAGAAACATCCAAAGCATCGAACTGGAAAAGCGCGGGCTGCTTTTTCAGGACGACCTGGCGCGCTGGCTCAAGTCGCTTCCCAAACCGGTGGGCATCATGGCGTGCAATGACATTCGGGGACAACAGGTCATGAACGCCTGCCGGCGGGTGGACTTGCTCGTGCCGGAAGAAGTCGCGGTCATCGGCGTGGACAATGACGAATTGTTTTGCGAACTTTCGGACCCGCCGCTGACCAGCATTGCCTTGGACACCTTGCGCATCGGCTACGAATCGGCGGCGTTGCTGGAGAAGCTGATGTCGGGCAAACGTCCTCCGCTTGAGCCGATCCTCGTTCCGCCCAAAGGCATCGTGACACGGCGTTCGACGGATGTTTTGGCGATGGATGACCGTCAATTGGCGGCTGGAGCGCGTTACCTGCGGGAACATCTCTTTGAGGCGATTACGGTGAACGACATGGCCCGCGCAGCCGGCATGTCCAGGCGATTATTTGAAAGGCGCTTTGTGATCCAGGTCGGGCGCGCCCCCAAAGCTGAAGTGCTGCGATTGCGGATCGAGCGCGTTAAAGAATTGCTGGCAGACACCGATTGGTCGCTGGCGCAAATCTCCGAGCGGACCGGTTTCAAACATAGCGAATACCTGCACACCCTCTTTAGCCGAAAAACCGGCATAACGCCTGGAAAGTTTCGGGCGGCCACCCGGGCGACCCATGGGGAGGCTTCACTGAACCACACGTAATGAGCGCGGATCAGTCAGCAAGCCCGGTCGGCAATCCATTTCCGAGGTTTTCGCGCGACGGAAGCTTTCATTCAGTGAACATTCGGCGCGGTTTGATCGGCCCGCTTGCAGCGGCCGCGTTGCCCGGTCAAAAATGCGAGGGCGCGCGCCGCAGAAATTTGCCCCGCCCGATGGTTCCCACGAATTTTCCGCCGCGCACAGCGACCTGGCCGCGCACGGTTACGACCGCCGCGCGCCCTTCGATTTTCCAGCCTTCATAGACATTGTAATCCACGTTTGTCTCGTGCGTTCTGGCCGAAATCCTACCGCGATAATTCGGATCAAAAACGACCAGATCAGCGTCCGCGCCAATTTGAATGGTACCCTTGCGCGGGAACAGATCAAATGTCCTGGCGGCCTGCGTGCTCGCGCAATTGACGAAGGTGTGCAAATCAATTTTTCCCGCCTTCACGCCGTATGTGTAAAGCACGTGCACACGGTCCTGGAGCGAAGGAATTCCATTGGGAATTTTAGTGAAGTCATTTTTGCCCATGACCTTTTGCGTCCTGAAATCAAACGGGCAATGATCGGTTGCAACCGTTTGGATTAAACCGTCACGCAAACCGTTCCACAGGATGCGGTGGTTGCTTTTATCGCGCAACGGCGGCGACATCACGTATTTGGCGCCTTCAAACTTCGGCTTTTCCGCGAAAGACTTGTCCAGCGTGAGGTATTGAATCAATGTCTCGATGCCGACGCGCGCGCCGCGCTGCCGCGCCGCAATCGCCTGCCGGAGCGCCTCTTTGCAGCTCAAATGCACGATGTACGTTTCGGCGCCGGTGGCTTCGGCGAAGGTCATGAGATGATGAACGCCCTCGGCCTCGACTAAAGGCGGGCGGCTGGCAAAGTGCGAGCCGGGACCGGTTTTGCCGGCGGCCAACAATTCCGACTGCAATTCGGCGATCAACGTTTCGTTTTCGCAATGAGCCGTCACGATCACACCCAATTCCCTGGCCAGTTTGAGCGCGCGGTACAATTCGGAATCATCCACGCCAAATGCGCCCTTGTATGCCAGAAAAACTTTGAAGGAAGTGACGCCGCGGCGTACGATTTCGCGCAATTGCTTTTCGGTTTTTTCTTCAAACTTCGACACGCCCATGTGGAAAGAAAAATCACAGGCGGATTTCCCGGCAGCCTTCCCCATCCATAGTTCAAAGCTCTCCAATGCGTCATCCTTTCGGGACGGGCAACACATTTCGATCAAGGTGGTGGTGCCGCCAACCAGCGCCGCCCGGCTGGCGGTTTCGTAAGTATCTTTCGCGAACGTGCCCATGAACGGCAGGTAAATATGCACGTGCGGATCAATGAACCCGGGAAAGACCAGTTTTCCCTTCGCGTCAATGATCTCCGCGCCAGGAGGCGCGTCCAAGCCCCGTCCAATACGGGTAATCGTCTCATTTTGGCAAAGGATGTCGGCGACGTAGCGTTCGCTTGCCGTGACAATTTCCCCATCTTTAATGAGGAGGGACATCAGGAAGAAATTTTAGTCGCAGGCGGCGGCTGTGTCGAGAGCCTAAACAATTCAGGATTCGGAAAGGCGAACCGGCAACGGCAGTTTTTCCTTTTATATTTGTAACGCGGAGTTAATTTGATTGTTCGCGCATGAAAAGCTATCGCCGTTTGGTTGTCCTGATTTTTATCGCTGTGGCGTTTCTTTTTATCGCCGCGCATTCGTCGGAAGCCCGAACTGTTGCCGGACCGCTTTCCCAGCCTGGGCCGGAGGCCACGGCGCGTCCCGCGTTGCCGGCGATTATCAACTCGGGCGACAATGCGTGGATGCTCGCCAGTTGCGCGCTGGTTCTGATGATGACCGCTCCGGGACTGATACTTTTCTATGGCGGGCTGGTGCGAGCCAAAAACGTTCTGGCCACGATGATGCATAGCCTGATTCTCATGGCGCTGGTCTCGATGATATGGATGATTTTTGGCTATAGCCTGGCGTTTGCTCCGGGCAACGCATTTGTCGGTAATCCGCGAACCTATTTCATGCTGAGCGGCGTGGGCGGCCCGCCTAATCCGGCGTATTCGAACACGGTGCCGCAGGAAACGTTCATGCTCTTTCAGATGATGTTCGCTATTATCACACCGGCGCTCATCAGCGGCTCTGTTGCCGAACGCATTAAATTCAAGGGTTACGTTTTGTTCGTTTTGCTGTGGGTGACGGTGGTTTATCTTCCGCTGTGCCACATGGTATGGGGCATCGGCGGATTATTTAACTGGGCGCTCGGTGGGAAAATCCCGGTGCTGGACTTTGCCGGCGGCACGGTCGTGCATGTGAGCTCCGGAGTATCGGCGCTGGTATGCGCCATTTTGCTGGGCCGGCGGGCCGGGTATCTGCGGGAGCCGATGATGCCGCACAACGTGGTGCTTTCGCTCATTGGCACGGGCCTGCTCTGGGTGGGCTGGTTTGGATTCAACGCGGGCAGCGCGCTCACTGCCGGCACATTGGCCACAAGCGCATTTGCGGCCACGCATTTTGCCGCGGCGGCGGGCGCGTTAAGCTGGGCGGTGGTGGAATGGTGGCACAAAGGCAAGCCGAGTGTCCTGGGGGCGGCGTCGGGCGTGATTGCCGGACTGGCAACCATTACCCCGGCGTCGGGATTTGTTGGAATCCCGGCGGCTTTTTGCATCGGCCTGGCGGGCGGGGTCCTTTGCTACTTTGCTGTCACAAAACTCAAAGCGATGTTTGGTTACGACGATGCGCTGGACGTTTTTGGCGTTCATGGCGTCGGCAGCACCGTGGGATTACTGGCGCTGGGCGTTTTTGCGAGCGCGGCGGTAAATCCGGCCATCATGAACACCTTTCACGCCAACGGCGTTGCCGTGTCGTTGAACGGCGGGGCGCGGCAGTTGGGCAACCAGGCAATCGCGGTGGTGTTTACCGCGGCGTACGCCGGGATTCTTACCTTTATACTTTTTAAAGTGGTTGACGCCTGCGTTGGTTTGCGAGTGGATATTGAAGACGAAAGCCTCGGGCTGGATCTCACGCAACATGGAGAACGCGCCTATAGCGAGTAACGTCAAAGATCAAATATTTGAAGTATGAAAAAAATCGAAGCGATTATCAAACCGTTCAAACTGCAGGAAGTCAAAGACGCCCTGAGTGAAATTGGAATCCACGGCATGACCGTTTCCGAAGTCAAAGGCTTTGGGCGACAGAAAGGTCATACTGAAATCTACCGGGGGAGCGAATATACCGTTGATTTTCTCCCAAAGGTGAAAATCGAAACCGTGGTGCCCGATAACATGGTTGAGCAGGCCAAAGAGACCATCATAAAAGCCGCCAAAACGGGTAAGATTGGCGATGGCAAAATATTCATCTCGTCAATCGCCGAAGCGTACCGCATTCGGACGGGCGAAAAGGATGAACAAGCCGTGTAACAGGATAAAGGGCGCCGCGCGAAAGGCTTGTCGCGCCGCGCCAGGGGACGGACGAAGCGAAGAGAGTTCGGTTTATCCCCTCTTCGTTTATTTTTCGCGATGCCAGACGTCTTCCTCGCCAAAACTAAACCAGCGGCTGGTTGTCACCTTCTGCCGGGTATAGAATTGCACCCCTTCCCTCCCCTGCATATGCAGGTCGCCGAAGAATGAGTCATTCCAGCCGTTAAATGCAAACCAGGCCATCGAGGCGGGCACCCCGATATTAATGCCAACCATGCCGCAGTTGATGCGATGCTTAAACTCCCGCGCCGCCTTGCCGGACCGCGTAAAAATCGAAGCGCCGTTGCCGTAATTGGATTTATTGACCAGATCGATCGCCGCGTCCAGGTCCTCCATCCGGATGACGTTGAGGACCGGCCCGAAAATCTCCTCGCGCGCCACCGTCATTTCCGTTCGCACCTGGTCGAGGATCGTCGCGCCCACGAAAAAGCCATTTGGCGCCTCCGCCACTTTCACCGCGCGCCCGTCCGCAGGGATGGTTGCGCCCTCGTTCACGCCGGCTTCAATCAAATCCAACACCCGATCACAATGCTGACGCGTAATAAGGGCGCCCATGTCCGGCTGCGTTTCACGGTCCGTGGGGCCGACCTTTATTTTCCGGGTGGCATCCACGAGGGAGGGCAAGACCGTTTTTTCGGCGGCGCCCACCATGACCGCCGTGGAACCGGCCATGCAACGCTCGCCCGCGCAGCCGAAAGCCGCTTCGATGACTCCGCGGGTCGAGTGGGCCACGTCAGCATCGGGCATCAACAAAATAAAATTCCTGGCGCCCCCGCCGCATTGGACGCGTTTGCCATTCTTGATGCCTGTCTCATAAACGCGCCTGGCGACAGGGGTGGAACCGACAAATGAAACGGCTTTAACTTTGGGATGCGTCAGGAGGGCGTCAACGACTTCGCGTCCCCCGTGAACAATATTCAAAACACCCTTGGGCAAACCGGCTCTTTCCAGCAGTTTGACAATTTTAATGGCCGTCAGCGGCACTTTTTCACTCGGCTTGAGCACAAACGTATTGCCGCAAACGATCGCGACTGGATACATCCAGAGCGGCACCATGGCCGGAAAATTAAATGGCGTGATTCCGACGCAAACGCCGAGCGGCTGGCGGATGGCGTCGCAATCAATGCCTCTGGCGACATTTTCCAAAACCTCGCCCATGAGCAACGAAGGAATGCCGCAGGCAAATTCGACCATCTCAATGGCGCGTTTGACGTCCCCGCGCGATTCGCTGAGTGTCTTGCCGTGCTCGCGGGTGTTGCAGCGGGCAAGCTCGTCGAAATTTTCATCGAGCAACATTTTGAAGTGGAAAAAGACGCGCGCGCGCTCGACCGGGGGTGTTTCCATCCAGCCGGGAAAAGCCGCCGCCGCCGCTTCGACGGCCGCGCTTACGTGACCCGCCGCGCCGAGGGGACATTCGGCTATGACTTCGCCGATGGACGGGTTGAACACGGGCGTGCCGGGGAGCTTGGGGTCAGTCCACTCGCCATTAATGAAAAAAGGGCAGCGTTCGAGCATAGGGTCAATGTTTTACCAGAGGATTGTGTGTCTTAACTTGAGGAAAAGAAAGGAAATCGCGGTCGGCCGTCCAAAGTTCGCGCACCCCATGATGCCAACAAAGCGCCATTATCCGGGCGTCATGAATTTGCGCGCCCGACACTTTGGCAGCCAGGGCCATCTCGTGAAGCTTTTCAAAGTAGCCGGGACTTTCCGAAAGCAACTGCAATTGCGGTGAACAGAATAACGAACTCACAAATGCGAGAGCGTCGGGAAGGGGCGACGCCGGCTTGTAAATCCTGCCAGTAACGATACTGATGAATTCGTGAATACATGGCCAGGGAACCGCCCACGGCGACAAGCCTTCGATGACCGGCCGCAGATTGTCTTTTGCGATTTTATGGAACGGGGAATCCGCCCGATGAGCGTAAACAAGCAAATTCGTGTCAATGGCGATCACGCCCCGCGTCCCTTGTAAATTTCGTCCCGGATCGCGCTCCACGGCGCGTTCTCAAATTCATTGCGTATTCCATCGCCTTTGAACGTAATGGGTTTCCATTTCCGCCGGGGCGGGCCTGATTGTCTCTCCTTCAATACAAGCCGCAATCCTTGTTCGGTCAATGAGCGAAAAGTGGTCTTTTCCCTGCGCGCGAGCCGTTGCGCCCGCTCGAACAGGTCATCAGCAATTTCGATGGTTGTTTTCATGGTAAATATGGTTATCCATATTTTTAAATATTGCAAGCAACATCAGTCCACCCCCTCTTGCAGCCGCCAACGACCGGCGGATGGATGGCACCCCGATTGGACCGACCGGCGCCGCAATCGCAAGCCCAACTGCAAAGCCCTTCATGAGAAAGTTCGAAGTCATCCAACTTTCGGGCTATGTTCCTTCACAATCGAGTTTTGAATTTGAAGCTGGTTTCGTTGTTCGAGGGGGATGACGCTCCGCTGCGCCGGCCCGACGTATTGGGACAACGGCCGGATCAAGGCGTTGTTTGCGAGTTGTTCCATGATATGCGCCGTCCAACCCGTGATGCGGGCCATGACGAAGACGGGCGTGTACATATCAATGTCTATGCCCATCATGTAATATGCCGGACCACTCGGAAAGTCGAGGTTGGGATGGATATTCTTCTGCTCCAGCATGGTCGCTTCGAGAACATCGGCGATTTCAAGCCATCTTTTTTCGCCCGTGAATGCCGCGATCTTTTGCGCGTATTTCTTCATTGTCGGCACTCGTGAATCTCCGTTTTTATAGACGCGATGTCCAAAGCCCATCACTTTTCTTTTCTCCTTCAGTGACTTCATCATCCAATCGCGGGCCTTCTTTGCTTCGCCGATTTCCAAAATCATGCGCATCACCGCCTCATTCGCCCCGCCATGCAACGGTCCTTTGAGCGAAGCGATGCCTCCGACCACGCCGCTGTAAAGGTCGGATAAACTCGAGACGATGGTTCGCGCGGTGAAGGTGGAAGCATTGAAACCGTGCTCGGCGTAAAGCGTGAGGGAAACATCAAACGCGCGCGCCGTTTCCGGGGCGGGAACACGGCCGTGGCAAACATAAAAAAAATTTTCCGCAATGCTCAAATCGGCGCGCGGAGCGACAAATTCCTGTCCCTTTCGAAACCGATAGAACGCGCCAATCATCGTGGGAATTTTTGCGAGCAGGTCAATTGAACGATTCAGATTTGCCAGGGGGTCTGTTTTTTCCGGTGACGGGTCTTCCATCCCCAAAAAGCTCACCGTGGTGCGCAGCACGTCCATCGGATGCGCCGTGCGCGGGAACTTGCAGACCATCTCCAGCAAAAGGGGGCTGATATTGCGGCGCGAGCGTTCGTCCGCCTCAAATGCGGCGAGTTCTTTTGGCGATGGCAACCGGCCATGCCAGACCAGCCATGCCACCTCCTCGAAACGACAGTTCTCCGCAAGCTCCTGGACGGGATAGCCGCAATAGACAAGCGCGTTAATTTCCGGCATGACTTTGGAAATGCGCGTGGAGTCCACGATAACGCCCTCAAGCCCGCGATGAATGTTGGTGTCCCGGTTCACGGCTTGAAATTACAAATTTCCTTATCGAATTGAGCGTAAGTTTGGTAACCAAGCAATTCGTACAGTTCGGCGCGCGTTTGCATCTTTTCCAGGAGGGATGCCTGTGTCCCCTCATTTTTGATCGCCGCCAGCCCGTCTTCAATCGCTCTCATGGCCAGCCTCAGGGTTGTCACGGGATAAATCACGATATTGATGCCCAGGCTCAAAAGCTGCCGGGTTGTCAGCAATTTCGTTTTGCCAAATTCGGTCATGTTCGCCAGCAAGGGCACGTGAACGGCCTGGCGAAATTTTTCAAATTCGCCTTCATCCTCGAGTGCTTCGGGAAAAATGGCATCCGCGCCGGCGTCAACGTACGATCGAGCGCGATCCAACGCGCCCTTAAGACCCTCGCCCGCGCGCGCGTCTGTCCGGGCCATTATGAGAAAATTTTTGTCGCGCCGGGCGCGCGTTGCGGCGCGGATTTTTTCAACCATGTCCCGCGTCGCGACCAGCGATTTATTGTCCAGATGGCCGCAACGCTTGGGGTTCGCCTGGTCTTCAAGATGGCAGCCGCAAAGCCCGGCGCTTTCAAGAGTCTCGACGGTCCGGGCTGCGTTTAAGGGCCCACCAAAGCCGGTGTCCGCGTCAATCAAAGCAGGTAAATCGCTCGCGCGGGCTATCGCTCCGCCGCGCCCGGACACTTCCGAAAGCGTCGTTAGACCGACGTCGGGCAAGCCCAAATCCGCGGACAAAGCGGCGCCGGAAATATACACGCCGTCGAAGCCATGCCGCTCAATTGCCATGGCCACCAGGGGCGAAAACGCTCCGGGAAAGCGCAGGAGCGTCCCGGATTTGAGGGCCGCGCGAAAGTCTTTGCGCTTTTGGGCGGCAGATTTGTCTTGCGGATGCACCATTAAAAAATGCCGCGTTTGTCGCGTGTAGCGCAAGTCAGTTCTTCTGGCGGCGCCGTGACGTTTAATTCACAAACCTCCGGCGCTGTCAGTTCCGGCAGGCGTTGAACCAGGCTCAAAAACCGCTTTGATTCGGCGAGTAGAACCATATCTCGTGTCAACGATTCAAATTTGCGGATGTACTCTTCACGGCCAAAGGGCCTCGCGCCGAGGGGATGCGCATTCGCCACCGCAATCTCATCCACCTGTTTTGTGCCGTCGTTGAAAATGATTTCAACCCGTCCCCCAAAGGCCCGATTCTTTGGATTCGTGGAATGATAGCGCCGCGTCCACTCCGGATCCTCGCGGGTCGTCGTTTTTTTCCAGAGCGCGATGACGTCGGGATGCTTGACCACTTCGGAGGCGTAGCTGTTAAGGTGGTGCCAGAATCCAGTACGCAGCGCCGCGGCAAAGATAAACATAACGCTGTGATCCAGCGTTTCGCGACTGGCGTCCGGGTCAAATTTCTGCGGGTCGCCTGAGCCTGAGCCGATTACAAAATGCGTATGATGACTGGTATGGAGGACGATTTGGCGGACCGCTTTGACGTCAGGAACCTGCTTGCGCAATTTGAAAGCGAGGTCAATCCAGGCTTGCGCCTGATACTCGGCCGAGTGTTCCTTGGTGTAGGAGTCGAGAATGGCCCGGCACGATTCGCCCGGCGCGGGCAGGGGAACTTCGTAACTGGCATTCGAGCCGCCAAGCATCCAGGCGATAACGCTATCCTCGCCCTCATAAATGGGTGAAGGACTTTTTTCGCCGCGCATGGCGCGATCAACCGCTTCGACCGCCAGCTTGCCGGCATGCGCGGGCGCATAGGCCTTCCAGCTCGAAATCCCGCCCTTGCGCGACTGGCGCGTGGAAAATCCCACGTGTACGGCCTGTTGGACCGCGTGATAGATTGTTTCCGTATTGAGATCAAGCATCGCTCCGATGCCCGCCGCGACGGACGGGCAAAGGTGCGCAATGTGGTCCTTTTTAAATTCATGGAGGCAAATGCCGCGGACGAGGTCCATTTGAATTTCATAAGCCACCACAATCCCGCGCAATAAATCCCCGCCGGGGCGACCGCATTGCTGTGCCACCGCCAGCAGAGGCGGGATGTTGTCCGCGGGATGTGAATAATCCGCCGCGAGAAATGTGTCATGCATGTCCAGTTCGCGCACGGCTACGGCGTTGGCCCACGCGGCCCATTCGCAATCGAACCGTTGTTTGGCCGGAATCCCAAACAACGTCGCGCCGTTTGGGCGGGGATGCGCCAGCGCCTGAGTTCGGGCGTTGGCAACGGGCGCGCGATTAATCGCCGCGCTCGCGACGGCGGCATTATCAATTATTCGGTTGATGACCATCTGGCCCGCGGCGGAGGCGATTGCCGCGTTATCGGAGGCCACGGCGGCTATTTTCCACGCCAACTGCTCCGTCCTGTGCAAGGGAGCATTCGATGGATAAACTTTGACATTGTGTGTTCTCACGCCTGGCTGCCTGGCTGCTTCACCTGGACAACGCCCGGGATTGCTGAACAAACTCATCCCCGGTCCACTCGCCGTCGCTCTTGACAACTTTGGCCGCCGCGGCGGCCTTTTGCGCGGCTTTGCGTTCATTTTGCCGTTTCACAAGGTCCGCGTGCGTCGTGAAGTAATCCAGAGTATAACCTTTGAAATCCTTTAATGTTTCAAATTTGTGATTATCCATGAATGCGAGGAATTGCCCGCACATGGGCTTGATAAGTTCGTACCCGAATTTCATTACGCCCGTGCAAATCTGGACCGTGTCGGCGCCCAACAAAATAAATTCCGCCGCGTCGTTCGCGCTCTCGACCCCGCCGATGGCTGAAAGGGACCGACCCGGAAATTCCTTGCGAATCACCTGCGCCACTTCCATTACCATGCGCAATGCGATGGGCTTGATCGCCCGGCACGAATAGCCGCCGGCCGTGGTGTATCCTTCCACCGAGGGCTCGGGCCGGAGCGTTTTCAAGTTCACGCCCATGACGCTGCGAATCGTATTGATCGCGCTGATGCCGGTCGCGCCGGCCTTGAGGGCGGCGCGGCTTGGATCTTCGATGTGCGTGACGTTCGGAGTCATTTTTGCCCAGACGGGTTTTTTGGCCGCGCTGATGACCCAGCCCACGACCTCCTCGAGTATTTCCGGGTTTTCCCCCATCGCCGCGCCCATTTTTCGTTCGGGCAAACCGTGTGGACACGAAAAATTCAATTCGAAACCATCCACGCCGCAAGCCTGGCAACGCTCCACAATCTCCACCCACGCGTCCTTGCGATACTCTTCCATGATGGAGGCAATAAGCACGCCCCGGGGAAACGCGTCCTTGCATTTCTTAAACTCATCCTCCCAAATGGAGAAAGGCCGGTCGCTAATCAGCTCGATGTTTTCCCAGCCAACGATTTCCTTGCCGTCTGCCGAATGCAACATGGCGTAGCGCGGAGTCACGTTGACCACCTTCGAGGCGTCCAGGCTCACCGTCTTGGCAATGACGGCGCCCCAACCTTCGCGGAAGGCCTTGAGG
>JBOHXA010000674.1:0-7939 GCA_050737335.1 Limisphaerales bacterium
CTGTCAGGCCGCGCAAATCCGGAATGCGATAGCTGTGTCCCCTCTTTTGACCCGCTGGCCTGGGAAATGCCAGCACGACGATGTCACGGTAAAAACCCATGCGCCTTTCCGGTTGCGGCAACTGAATAGCGACGCGTTTTCCGCCGGTCACAGACGCGTCGCTCCACACCACAACTTGCATGGAGAGTTCGGGAGTAATCCAGGGCCCCCCGCTGCCGCACCAGCCGGCGTCGTTGGTCATGTTGACCTCGATTCCCAGCCGCTTCGCCTCTTCGCAGGCGAACTGGAACAGTTCATACCATTTGACATCGCCGAATTGAGATCCGTTAAAGCTGGCGGGCGTGCCCTGGTCCACATCCATAATCAAAACGCCGGCTATCCCGACGGCCTTCATGGCCTCCAGATCGGCGGTAATCCCCTCACGCGTCACATTCACATCCAGCCAAAACCAATAAACCCACGGCCCGCAATCAAATGGCGGTGAAGCGAATTCTTCCGCCGCGGCCCGGGCGTTTGCGGTGGCTGGCCGGCCTGCCGGCGAAGGCGCTTGACGCCTGACGACACAACCTGATTGCAGGACCAGGAGGCCGCCAGCGGTCAATCCAATTCGATTTAAAAATTCGCGACGATTCATAATGTTAAAAACGTTGACCCGGCTTCGTCCCGCTGCGCGGACTACGCCTCCGGCAAGAGAGCGGCCCCCCCGCCATGGCCCATCTGATAGATCGGGTTTATAGGTGGATGGTAACTATTCGCGCCGGAGGCACAACCTGGAATTAGCAGATACGAAGTGTCCGGGAAACCGCCCAATCGTTCAGAACAAATTCTTCTTCTTTGGCGTCACCGGACGCTCCGCGTCTGGCTACTTCCCGGTGTCACCTCGCTACAACTCCTCTGCGCCGCGACTCATGATCCGCGATCCCCACATTCGGCAATTCTTTAGCAGACTTGCGCGGTTTCCAATCCGAGCAACAACCCAAGTTTTTTTATTTTATCGGCAATGTGTCCGACGCCCACGGCGCAATGATGCGCCGGACCATGGACATTCCAATTCTCGACAAATTTGCGGGCGCCAATGCTAAAACGGTAACGGCTGTTCGTATTGCCAATCGTCAAAATAGGTCCCGGAACAGACGCGCCTTCGGCCACGAGCAGTTTCAATTTTCCATCAACGGCTTGCACGACGGATAGTAAAGTGACCGGGCCGTGTTTCACGCGCATCTCCACGGATAAGCCCTGCCCCATTTTGCCATGATACAGTTTCAGCGGGCGCACTTTTGTTTTGCCTTCGGCGATTTTGATATGGCCGGGTCCGTCGTGTCCCATGAGCACGACGTCATCGTTGAAATCCAACGCATAGTATTCAGTGAACGAGCCGCCGGCGCCGAATGTGTCCATGATTTTCATGGCCTGAACGTTTTTGACCTCGTATTCGCCGGCAACCGGAACTCCACGCGCCGTCAGGAGGGAGTTTCCCAAAATGATGGAACTTATGGCGTCTTCATTTTCGTCATTCCCCGCGCCCATGTAATAATAAGCAAGAGAGCCCAATTGATGCTCTTTGACCAATTGATCCAGAGCGACGGAGGTTCGCGCGGCGCGTTCAACCTCCGCCGGCGCGCAGTCAGGCTGGATATCGAAAACTCTTTTGAATTCAGAAGTGCGTAATTTTATTTGCGACGAATTGACTTTCCTGCGCAACGCCGCCAGTTCATCCACCTCGATGATTTCCATGTGTCCGCCGAACGTGGCGCAATGCTGTGTGAGGTCTGAATAGACATCCAGCATTCCGCAGTAATAATGTCCCATCAAACCCAGGCGATTGTGCGCCATTGCATCCGCCACCAGGGCCGCTTCAATCCATGAATTCACCTGGTTCCAGCACACCGGATCGTCATGGAGCATTCCGGTGACCTGATGAAATGGCACCCTGGCCCGATTGAAAACGTTGGCGATTTCGGGCACCGGGCAGGCGCTGCAATGAGCGAGCCATTCGCCGGTCATGGCGGTGCGGTCGTCAATTCTGTTGAAGTTGGCGTAATCAATTGCCGCGGCGGGTTGCAGATTTAGGATGATGACGGGCACCCGGGCGCGCTTTACAACCGGCAGCACCGTCGAAGAAAGGGCATACGTGGTGACATAAAGAAATATCAAGTCCACGTCCGCTTCCCGAAATCTGTGGCCGGCTTCAAATGCCCTGGATACCGAGTCCACAAGACCCAGATTGACAATTTTGACGTCGGGACGTTCCAGTTTTTTATGCACCAGGTCCAAATACGCTTCGAGACGTTTCTTTAGGCCTTTGAATTGGGGCCAATAAGCTTCGAGACCTATGCCGAATAATCCCACGCGCAAAGTCCGCTTAGAAGGTTTTTGGGCGTTAGTTTTTCTTTCGGCGATGAGAGGACGTTTCCAGAGATCGGGGCGGCTAGACAAAGACACTTTCGGCAAGTCTCCGTGTTCGGGCGATGAATCGCCATTCGCATCCATTTTCATTCTAAATTCAACGTTAATAGGTTATTCCCCGGCCCGCAACGAATATCTCAATCTTTACAAGCAACTTGTTGTGAAAACATTCAAAAACTTCCGGCTTCACCTTTACCCATTAACATTGGATGGCTCGCTGTCATTCCACCTGATCAGCGTTGTCGCGAATAATTCAAGACCCGCCGTCTATTTGAGAGTATCGCAATCATGGCAATGTTTTCGCTTCTACTCTGTTCAGGTCATTGACATCCGCCGCAGTGGGCGTCGGCAGGTTTTGATCCTCATTTACATAGGTTTGTATTTCCTGAGAGTTGAATAGAATGCGACCCCTCCAGGCAAACAATTCAACATGGCCGTCAGCGAAAGAAAAAGTGGCGCCATTGTGGCGCGCCCCGGGGATGTTCCACCATCCACTCACGCCCGAACTTGCCCGGTGGAGTCCAAAATCCGCGTCACCGACTCCAATTTCATTTTCGTCGGCAAACACGAGCATATCCGACGGCCCTGGGTGCAGTATGTCAGTAAACTTCCAGATTGGATAAAACTCATCACCAGAGTTGTCAACCTGCTGGCCGTAAGCGACGCCATACAACGCGACATTGATGGAGCAGGTTCGCGTTTGGGGCACCAGTTCATTGGGCCTGTAGAGAATGCCCCCGATCATGCCTCCGGCCCCCAACACTTTTACCTTCCCCGTGTTTGATGGGCATACGTAAATTGCCGTTGAACGGTTGTACTGGAACAAGACGCCATCCTCAATGTTGGTGACGTTCCAATCCGTTTGCGCATCCCCTGCAACCCACGAATGGGTTGTGTAATCTGTCATCTTACCGCCGCTTGTTTCGTTGGGCGGCAACCACTGGTTGTTGTCGTCAGCGTAGAGGTTATAACAAATCTCCAGTTGTTTCATGTTGTTCAAGCACTGGACCATCCGCGCGCGCCTTTGCGCCTGCTGCAGCACCGGCAGGAGAATGGATGCAAGAATGGCGATAATGGCGATGACAACGAGCAACTCGATGAGCGTGAAGGCGCGGAGACGCTCCTTCACGCCATGAGCCGATCCACTCCAATCCAGACATATCCTCCTTGCGAGATTTCCCATGCCCCTTTGCCGTTTGAAGGTGGATGAAGCCGTTAATTCGGGACGCATGTCAATTTTCATCGAACTATGGATAAACCAACCGATAGAACACGGTGCCGTTGGTGACATTCATTGGCGCGACGAAGACATTTGTGCCGGCCGTGTTGTTTACATTAGCCCAATTAGTGCTGATCCCCACTGAATCGCTATTTGTCTGGGCCTGCAATTGCCAGCCAATATGATCGGCAGGCCAGCTCAACTGAAGCTGATTGTTAGTAACTGAAAACACGATGTTTGTGGAATGGAGATTGACGAGTGGAACAGCCAGGCCCGACGCTTCATAATGCGCCGCCACCTGCGCCGCGCTTAGCGCGTAATTATAGAGCGCAACATCCTGAATCCTGCCCTGGAATTGAAGGGCATAATTCGTCGCAGCCTGGCTCGACGCGCGCGCCCCGATGCTCAGGGACGCTGCCTGGGGCAGCAGCGTATTGGTGGTGGAGGACGTAAAGACGCCCAATCCAGTGGCAAGACCGGTAGTGTCACCAGCGTCCACGCCGTTTGTGTAGAGGTGCACCACGCCGTTTGCTCCATCGAATACACCCACAACGTAATACCATTGTCCAATTACCGGAGAGGTAGAAAGCGCAGGGCCATGAACCGCGCCGGACGCGTCGCGCATGAAGAAGCGGAAGCCTCCAAAGACATCCAGGTCAAATTGCTCGCCGCCGCTGCCGAACCCTTTGGTCACTATTCCAGCGCCTGAAATCTGTGCATTGGTACTGTTGACCCAGGCTTCCACTGAGAATTCACCGTTGCTGCCGGCAGGTTCCGAGAAATCGATGGGCGATAAACCGGCTTGGATTTCGCTCACATAGCTGTTGCTGCGGGCGGAGTTGAACACTCCAAACGCGGCCGCCGTGTCGGTGCTATCGAGCAAACCAAAGCCCGGCAGGCCCAATTCCACATTTGTATAAAGACCGTTGTGGCCGCCAGCGAGATCATAGGCAATTGTCCCGTTGTTGCCCATCCCGTTATCAGGACCTTCATTCAAACGCCAATAGGCGCTCGGATTATTGCTTAGGACAGTCAACTGGTATAGGGTGGTGGGTGCGGCAACGCTGCTCAAGGCGACAGGGCCGGCGTTTGTGCTGTTGTAGCCGTTATAGCCATTGGTCACTGTGCAACTGAAGGACGCTGTGCCTGACGCCACAACCGTGTAGGTGGCATTGGTTGCTCCGGGGATGAGCAAGCCGCCCTGATACCATTGGTAATCGAACGGCGCTGTCCCGGATGCCACCGCGTCAAGCGTCACACGTTGCCCGGTATATAACGTGACAGCGGGGGGACCCAGGCTGACCATCAACCCTGTATTCAATGTCACCGTCACCACTTCGGAAGTAGCAGTGCCATAGACATTTGTCGCGACCAGATAAAAGCCCTCATTGGCCGCGACGTTGCTGATCACCAGCGTGGCGTTGGTTTGACCGGCAACCGGAACGTTATTCGTATTATACCATTGATCAGAGACCGCCGGGACGCCCGACACGGCCGCGGCGACCGTTAAGATTGTATTTTGGTTGATGTTTGTGAAAGCAACGGGCTGCTGCGTGATCACCGGATAGGAATTGGCTCCCAGGGGCAGGTTATAAGCAGTTGCCAGATACCCTTCAAGCATGGAAATGTCATATGAGGAAAGAGCCGAGCCTACAACGAGCAACTCACTTAACCCGCCGGTCAGAAAATCTCCGAAATCCGCGCGCCCGCCAATATACAGTGGATCGCCGCTGTCAACTCTTGGGGCGAAAATCGGGCCTGTGCCGTTGACGACGCCGTCGAGCCGTTCAACGACATTGCTTCCCTGCATCACCACATCCAGAAGGTGTGGGTTTCCTGTCGCGGGCACATTTGTTGAGTTGATTTCTCCATAGAGAGTCCCATTTCCCCGAAAAAAGCGAGTCGCCGACGCTGTCGAATAATAATCGAAAGTAGCAGGCACGCTTCCGGATGTCTTTGAGACGATCATTCCGTTTATGCCTCCCGCAAGGGTCGAGTAATTGACGACGGCAATGATGGACAAGTCGCCCGTAATGGCGAGAGAGGGCGATGATTGTGCGGACATAAATGTTTGATTGGTTCCGATGAACTCGACTGTGGGACCGTGAAGGGCGTTTGTAACAAGCTGGGGTTCAAAAGGCGGCCCGTTTAGTTGGCTTAGATTATTGCCATTGCCGGAAAGATCATTCCACGCATTGACTCCGCCCGAGTCCGTCGTAATGCCGGAATCGGCCCGCAGGCGGAGGGCGGCGGCTGGATAGGTACCGACCTGGACGGCGCCGTCCTGCATGGGCACTCCCAGGAAGTCGTTCACATTCTGGACTGTCAACGTGTACGTCGTGGCCGGATTGAGCGCGGAAGTATCGAGAACCACCTCGTTGGGCGCAACCAATGCGGCCGACAGCACCGACCCGCTGTTATCCAGGGAATAATTTGCCGCAACAGCAGCCGTGGCGGGGTCCACGTTTTTTGAGAAAATAACGATGATATTTGTCTCATCGCCGGTTGGGGTCCAGATCGGCACACCAGCCGAGATCGCGGCCATCTGGGGTATGGCAATGGTTACCACCCCCACAGCGCTGGTAACGGACCCGGAATCATTGCTTACGACGACTTGATAGTCCGCGGTGAAATTGGTGCCCACCACCTCGGAAGATGAGAAATTCGTGCCCACAAAGGTCAATGCACGAGTGGCAGCGCTGGGGGTTGCCGTGTCGTCAATGGCGATGCCGTTACTATACCATTGGTAGGAGAGAGGTGGTTGCCCCAGGACGACAACCGGCAGCGTTACCGTCGAACCGTACGGGACAATCTGGTCGCCCGGCTGATTGGTAATTACCGGCAGGCCGGGTGGCAGCGCGTTGGTGCAAATGCCGTTAAGCTGAACTTGAATGCCAACTGCGGCTGTGCCGTTGCCGGGAAGAATAAAATCAAGAGCGTTTGAGCCGGCCACCAGACCGTTGGCAACGGAAAGAGTGAATGGCACCGGCGTTGTCAGCGGGTTCCCCGAGACAACAAGATTTGTTTGCTGGCCGTTGAGGACAAGCGAAATGGAACTTCCAGCGCCTGTCCCGTAGGCAGGGATGATGCTGCCGGTGACAGTGGCGCTCTTAGGGTCGCCCTGCTGTATATAGAAACGGGTTTCAAAATCATACGTTCCGGAAGTGTTTGCGCCCAATCCAAAGTTTTCTTCAGGGCCAATCCATCCTGCGCTGGCGCCCTCGGGGGCATAGCTTCCACCCTGGCCGGAAAGCGGCGCGGCATTTGCCCAAACAATGGCATTGGGAATGGATGAATACGGGTCCGGGCTTTGTTCAAGGTAGTAGTGTGGATCGGCGGACCCTGGCGCGGCAGGGTACAACAGGTTTTCGTCATTATCCACGCCGGAACTGTATATTTCATCAATCACAGCGCCCACTGTGACGACACAAGTTGTGCTATTGGTGCCGCCGACGCTATTAGTGGCTGAGCACTCATAAGTTCCCGCTGTGGCGAATGCCGCATTGCTGATGATGAGTGTGTTGTTGGTTTGTCCAGCCAGGGAGACGCCATTTCTGGACCAGATGACCGCCGGAGATGGTGAACCAAAGACCGTTGATTGGATCGTCAGGGTTTGGCCATAGCCAACCAAAGCCGTAGCGGGGGGTTGCAGGACAAAGACAGGTGGATTTGCGCTGACCGTGGCGTTAAATGCCATCTCGGTCGCATGGCGATTGACTGAGCTCATTCTGATTTCCTGAATAATCCCCAAAAATCCGGCACCGGCGCCGACATTGTTCCAAATGTTGGCCCGCCCGCTGCCGCTAACGCAGAAGAACGTAAGACCATTTTGCTCGGTTGTTTTCGTGAAATTCGTCAGGACGTCGTCGCTGGTATTCGTCGGATTCAACCGTGTCCAATACATGGTCAACTTGTCGGGAGCGTCGCCGTTGGTGGGAGCGGTCCCTGAAAAGGCAAGCGCGACATGATACCAGCCGCCCACGACCACAGCGTCGGGACCGGTGGACGGGAGAAATCCATCATAGGTCTTGCTTCCGTTGGAAATGTCATCAATGTATTCGAGCTTTCCGCTCGTGAAACGCAGCTGCCAGGATCGTTGCGGAAGTCCACTGTCGCCGGTAATGAATTGCATAATGTACGGCGGATTCAACAGGTTGACGTGCGGACAGATGAGCGCTTCCCACGTAAAGGCGCCGGTCGTCGGATTCGCGTAATCGGTAATATTCGTATTGAGAGGAATACAACCACCGGTCCCGCCGTTGAAATTGGTTGTTCCATCTGAATTTGTCACCACACTATAAGGCCCGTAAAGAC
>JBOHXA010000675.1:0-2793 GCA_050737335.1 Limisphaerales bacterium
AGAATGACCGTTGCTTTGGGATAGGTCAGCACGACTGTCGCGTCGTCCTCTACTTTGGGATAAATGTCGGGCTTGAAGTGACGCGTCACCGCGCATACAGAAATGGGTTTCTCGCCATCCATCAGCCACGTGGCCAGATCGGCGCCGTAACAGCCGAAATCGTTCAGCGCGCCGCCGCCATTTAACTTTGGGTCCGTGAGCCATTTCAGAAAATTGGTGGAACAGCCAATCTCTTTCGGTCCCTCATGCCCGTCGTGGGCCACGATGCGGCGAATATGGCCGATTTGATGTTCGTCATGGACCATGACATACGCCTCCTGATTGCCCGGATACCACGTCGTTTCATAATTCACGATCACTTGGATATGCCCTCTCCTGGCCGCGGCGGCAATGGCGCGAGCCGCCTGCATATTCACGGCCATCGGCTTTTCCATCATTACATCCACGCCGTGCGCGGCGCAGGTTTCGACCACGCGCTGATGATCGAAGATATCGGTAAAGGTCGCCACGGCCTGCACATTGGTTTTGGCAAACAACGCGTCGAGACTCGGATAGAAAATACCCGGATCAAAATGAAACCGGCGGGAATACCGGTCAATGAGCGCCTGGTTTGTCTCGACGATTCCCACCAATTGCGCGTCATCCCGGCCTTTAAAGCGCGGGAAAAATCCCCAGGCATGATCGTGGACAAGGCCGACAACGGCGATGTGGATTGGCTGTGCCAACGATTGAAAGGAGGCGAGGCAGGCGAATAAAAGGACGATTACAAGTTTCTTCATAGGTGTTGATCCAGCCGGCGATTGATCAGCAGACCGCTTCAACGCTTCAACGCCTTAATTTAATACTTCAGCGCGGGCCTATTGCTCGAAGCATGAACGCCCGGAATTACATGCGTTTTTATCCACCGGACGATCATCCACGCCCACGATGGTCTGGGTGCGGTTGCACCAGACGTGGCAGGGTGTGGCGTATTCGGGTTCTTTTTCCGCGAACGCCTGCTCCGGCGTCCGTCCGGTGTACATGGATTTGGTCCGCAAATGCCTGCAAAAAATCTGTTTCATGGTCAGCCTTTCAATTTCAGCAATGTGCGGCGGACGAGCGCATGGGCCATCGGCACTTTATACGCGTTATGTTGCAGCGGTTTGGCATCCTTCAATATCAGGTCCGCGGCCTGGGAAACAGTCTGGTCATCCAAGGTTTTGCCATCCAGGAATTCATTCACAGCTTCGACCTGGTGTGGGACGGGCGATAGGCTGCCCAGCGCGACCCTCGGTTTGTCCAATTTTCCCTCCACCACGTTTGCGGCTGCCGCGCAACTGACGAGCGCCCAATCAAAAGCGTGCTTATCGCTCACTTGCATATAGGCGCTGCGACCCCGCGCGGTGGGAACCTCGACTCGAACTATTAAATCGCCTGGCTCCAGCGAATTGTGCGCCAGCGGATTTTCCCAGGCGCGATGGTAAAGTTCGTCCATTGTCATCGGCATCTCCTTCCCGTCGCGGAACACGATAGCCGTGGCGTCGAGCGCGGCAAAGGTCGTTGCAAGGCTCGAGACGACCGGGCTGATGCACGGGTTGCCGGTAAAGAGACTGTGATAGCGATTGTCGCTTTCCCGGGCATAGCAAAGAGCGCCGCCTTTCTTCAGGCAAACAGTGTCTCGTTGACGGAAATACCAGCAGCGTGAGTGTTGCGCCAGATTGCCCCCGACAGTGGCGACATTTCGAATTTGGGGCGAGGCGATTTCCGTCGCCGCGTCATGAATGCCGGGGAAAGCGTTCTTAATGTCCGCGCTCTCTTCGAGTTCGGCGATCTTTACGAGGGCGCCGATCGTCCATTTATCCGGGCCGGACTGAAATTGATCCAGGCCGGGCAGCGCCTTGATATTGACCAGGATATCAGGCGCCATCAGGTAGTCCTTCAACAATCCGAGCAAATCATTGCCGCCGGCGATGTACGCGCCGTGATCGCCGGTGAGTTGGCGCGCGCTCCCGGGCGAAAGGGCGGTGGCGTATTCAAATGCATTCATTGGCGTTTCAAGCAGTCACAGGCGGTGGAACTTTACCAAGCGCGGCCAGCACCTTTGCCGGCGTGATTGGAAGATTCGGAACACGCGCGCCGATGGCATTGGCCACGGCATTGGCAATCGCGCCCGCAGTCGGAACGGTCGAAGGCTCGCCGATGCCGATTACGCCGCGCTCAGGCATATTGATCAGCACCGTTTCAATTTCCGGGACATCGGCAATGCCGCACAGTTTGTACGTTTCAAAATTGGGATTGAGCACCACGCCGGATATCCGGTCCATGACCCGTTCCTCATAGAGCGCGTAGCCCATGCCGATGATGCAACCGCCGTTGATTTGGCTTTCCAGCGTCAGCCGGTCAATGATCAGGCCGCAATCGTGTACGGCCACAATTTTTTTCACTGTGACAAGACCGGTTTCCGTATCCACGTCCACTTCGGCAAATTGCACGCCATAGGCCGGGCCGCCTGCAAGTGACTCCTGCCATTGGCCCGTGACTTTTAGCGGCGTCACGCCCAGCGCTCTGCAAGCTTTGAACCAATTATCTCCGCGCGCGTCGGGCAGGCCGCTTTTTGCCTGCAATTGCTTGAGCGCGTTCGAGCAAACATCATAGACCACCGGCGAAACCGACGCGGTGGTTGTGCTGCCGCCGCTGCCCGGACCTGGCGGGTAATTGGTATCGCCCACCTTGACAGTGATTTGTCCGGGATTGAGGCCCAGCATCTCCGCCGCGACGACCGCGATGACCGTTTTTGTGCCGGTGCCAATGTCC
>JBOHXA010000676.1:0-3573 GCA_050737335.1 Limisphaerales bacterium
GGCAATATCATCACGCGTCCGTTGAGCAGCACGGTGCGCTCGCTGGCGCTGGCCTGCGCGGTCAAGGGCGGCAAGGAAATCGCGATCATCGGCCACACCGATTGCCAGGTGGCGCGCGCGACGACCATGCAGTTACTGGAAAGGTTCAAAGCCCTGGGGGTGGACCGCGACCGTTTACCCGACAATTTGAATGAGTTCTTTGGCATGGTTGCCACCGAACTGCAAAACGTCAGCAAGGCGTGCGAATTCGCGCGCCAAAGCCCTCTCATTGGTCCAAACATTCCGGTACACGGGCTCCTGGCGGACATTGAAACCGGCAAACTGGATTGGGTGGTAAACGGGTACGAAAGGCTTAAACAATCGCAAACGCAATCGCAGCCCTGCGCCGCGCTTCCTCCATTGAGCGGGTTTGGCGCGCTTAAGGACTTCACGCCGGGCGAAATGAAATTTCCCGTTTCAAAAATCGGCGATTGGGTTTCAGCCAAAGTGGAAGAATTACAAACGAAGGCGCAGCAGGAAGTCCAAAAAATCGAGCCGGTTGTGGAATCGGCGCAAGCCGCGGCAAAACAAGCCGCCGACCTGGCGCAACAGGCATGGACAAGCGCATCTCAAGGGGTGCCACCGAAGATTCCGCTGCAATGGCGAATCCGCCCGCAATTTAGACGAAAGCAGTAGCGGATTTGGCGCGAGATTCCCGGCCTTGCCGGCATTTTACCCGAAGGAAAGGACGCTGGATTATTTGGCGGCGGGATTGGCGACGGGCGCGCCCAGGGTTGCCCGAACGAGCTTGAGCAATTCGTCGTGGTCCAGAGGTTTGTACAAGAATCCCACGGCGCCCGCGGCGAGCGCGCGTTCCTTGTCCCTGTCCCCGGCTCCGCCGGTAATGACAATGATCGGAATTCTCCGCGAATCGTCCACCCGGTGCAGCCATTCCATAATGCGGAAACCGTCCCAGGGGACGCCCCCGATGTCGGGAGGAAAGCTGATGTCCAATACAATCAAATCCGGTCTCTGTTTACGGACCAACGCGACACCCTCGGTGCCGTCTGTCGCCGTAAGAACTTCAAACCCGGCGTTCGTCAATTTGACAGCGATGGTTTTAAGAATTACGTCGTTGTCATCCACCACCAAAAGTTTTTTTCGTGTGGCGGCGGCTGTATCGGTTTTCGTCATAATCTGTTAATTCGACCCGTTTCGGGTGCTGAAAGAGCTAAATCCATACCAAAATCGGCCTGGTGGCCATTTAATTTATGAGCTTTGATTGGCCCCCGCGCGCGGTTTAGACTGGCACTGTGAGCAATGCATTTTACGCGCCGGGGGAAAGGCGGGCCGAAAAGGTGGGTGACCTGTTTGCCACGATAGCGCGGCGTTACGATTTGCTGAATGATTTGCAGAGTTTTGGCCTGCATCGCCTCTGGAAACGCCGGGTAACGGCGCTGGCAGCGGTCAAACCCGGGGAGCGTGCCCTGGACCTGTGTTGCGGCACGGGCGACATTGCCTTCGCCCTGGCGGGTCAGGGAGCGGAGGTCACGGGGCTGGATTTTAGCGAAAAAATGCTCGAGGTAGCCGGTCACCGTCTCGAAAAATCGCAATGCCCGCGTCTGAAATTTATGCAGGGGGACGCGCAATCCCTGCCGTTCCCGGACAATTCTTTCGATGCGCTGACGGTGGGCTATGGATTGCGCAATTTGTCCAATTTAGAGACAGGACTGCGCGAAATGGAGCGCGTGGCCAGGCCCGGCGCCCGGATTGTGACCCTGGATTTTGGCAAGCCGGCCAATGCCCTGTGGCGGACGCTTTACTTCGCGCATCTGAGGTGTTCAGTGCCGCTGGTCGGCTTGCTCTTTTGCGGCCGGGCCGGCGCTTACGCCTATATCTTTGAATCGCTGAAACATTACCCGGCGCAGTGGGGCGTCGCTGAAAAAATGCGCGAATTGAAGCTGATTAACGTCCGGATCATCAATCTTGCGGGCGGGGCGATGGCGATTAATTTTGGAGAAAAAGCGGCCTAGCCTGTTTGCCGTTCGCGAATAATAACCGCAGGATCCCCAAAGAGAAGCAAGTTGGCCACGTGGCAACTCTTGCCCAAAAGTGAACTGGAATGTCCCGTAGTTCCGTTGCGCAAACTCTCTTCAAATGCGATTTTTCATGGTGCGTCGAATAAATTTTTGTTTCGTTTTTTGAATCATGAGAACAACCCAGGACGTCCTTGAGTACATTGATCGGATCATTCACATCGGTGTGGATAAAATGGAGGCGCACAGCCAGTTCGCCCTCATCGAAATGCAATCAACATCGGAACAGGACGGGCTTTGCGACAAAGTGCTGGTCCCACTATTACCCCATGCCAACGACCGAGAAGGCATGGGTGGCGACGGGATTTAAAGCCAGCTCAAATTTCCTTCACCACGCCCCAATAAACATCGAGCCGCTTGCCCAGGTAAAGCTTCACGGCCTTGACCAGCACGGCGGCTTCGAGTCTTTGCCCGCGCGCGATAATGTCCTTAAGCGTCATGTGCGGGCGGATTTGAAAACTGGCCTGGGCGATGATCGGGCCTTCGTCCAGCCGCATTGAGACAAAGTGGGCGGTAACCCCCGCAATTTTCACCCCCTGTTCATAGGCCTGCCGATACGCCTGCGGTCCCGGAAAACTGGGCAGGAGAGAGGGATGAATATTGATGATTTTGTTTTTGTAACGCCATACGAAGTTTGGCGAAAGAATCTTCATGAATCGCGCCAGCACGACGAAATCAATTTGATTTTTTTCGAGAATTTCAAGCGTCCGGGCCTCGGCTTTTGCGCGGTCATTCCATGGAATGGCATAAAATGGCAATTTGAACCGTGTGGAACGGTCGGCGAAGCCGGAATAATTGCCGATCACAAGCGCCGGCTCGGCTTTTAAGCGGACATTCATGAGAGCTTCGAAGCAGTGCGTTTCCTTTGTGACCATGATGGCGAAACGTTGGCGGCGATTATATTCGCTAAAACGGACCTTGATTTCCATGCCCAGTTCGCCGCCGAGCCTTGAAAGGCCGGCGTGAAGCGAATGAGCGTTAAGCGCGCCTTTGTTCCAGGAAGCCTGAAGGGTCATGCTGAATTGGCCGCGCGTGACTTGTTCTTCGAGCGCTTCGATGTTTGCGCCTGCTTCGAAAAGAAAATTGGTAACACGCGCAATGACTCCGGTTTTATCCCGGCCAATAACAGTAACTGTGGCGAGTTGCTTCATCGGCCTATACCGATGGCAGGAATGGCCCCTTTCAGCAAGTGTTGAGTTTTTGGTAATTAAAGAGGCGCCAACCGAGACAAATGCGGGGTCGGGCGACGGCGCGTGGCGCAGGCGCTCCAGGCGGTTGGGCTCCGTGTGGGCACGGAGAATTGGAGGAGGGTGTTTTTGAGAATGGACACAGAAGCCGCGGACCCCCCGGGAACTGCGCCCACACACGCGCCGCAAAACCGGCAGGCAGGATGCAATCCCTAACAAGCGCACATTCCAAAGCGTTCATCATGTAAATCTCTCGAACAGCGCGGCCGCCCGCCTGTCTAAAACAATGGAAAGAGAGGTGAACGAAAATG
>JBOHXA010000677.1:0-1973 GCA_050737335.1 Limisphaerales bacterium
GCTGAAAATGCCCGTAATGATTTTGAGAGGTCGTGGTCGTGAGGGCGAGGGCGCATTAGGCTGCCTCCACCAATTCAATCCGCACTGCCTTGCCCAACGCCCGCGCCACGCGCAACACCGTTGAAAGCCTCATGTCCTGGGCGTGATTTTCCAACCGCGAAATCGCGGATTTCCTGGTCCTGGTGATGCGCGCCAGTGTTTCCTGGGTTACGCCCGCCCGTTCGCGGGCTTCCCGCAGCATCACGCCAATCTTGAATTCTTCGTAGCCCGCATCGAAATCTTTAGCAAATGTCTCGTCGGCGCTTTTGCGTTTCGCAATGTATTTTTCCACGTCGTTTTTCATTTCTGTTTTCTCCGGTTTAGATGGTCGCGCTTGCGCTGCTCTGCCATCGCGATTTCGCGCTCCGGTGTTTTCTGGGTTTTCTTCACAAATCCATTCGTTAAAATAACGAACGATCCGGCGTCCCAAAATCCCAGCAACCGAAAGGCATCGCCGCCAAATTCTGCCCGCACCTCCCATAGATTGTCCGTGCCTTCCAGTTTTTTGAAATACTACCGCGGCACTCGCGGCAGTTCCTGCACTGTTTTCAAAAACCCACAACACTTTTTGCGCCTGCTTCGCGTTGAGCGAATCAAGAAACTCTTCCACCGGACATGCCCCGGCAGAGGTCCGGTAGAATTGAACTTCAATCACCGGAATAGGTTAACTTATTTGTGAACTTCAGTCAAAACCCGTCGCTGGGTGTTTGAGCGGGCTGGCGCCCGCAACGGATGGGGACGGACTGGCCATTTGCGCAAACGAAAACTTGAATGTCAAAAGCGCGAGCAGTTAGACTTTCCGCGTGTCCATATTGTGCTACATCGTCGTTGCCATCGCGGCGTATTTGCTCGGTTCGATTCCGACGGGTTTTTTGGTGGGGAAAGCCCGGGGCATTGATATTCGGGCCGTGGGCAGCGGCAACATTGGCGCCGCCAATACCTTTCGCGCGATCGGACGGGGCGCGGGCATTTTTGTTTTGGTGATTGACGCATTGAAAGGTTTCGCGGCGGTGGAGGTTTGCTCGCTGTTTTTGCGATGCTTCGGCCTGGCCGATAGCGGCGGGGCGATTCATTACCGGGTGGTCGCCGGAATATTCGCCGTGATCGGGCATAATTACACCTGCTGGCTCAATTTTAAAGGCGGCAAAGGCATCGCAACCACCGCGGGCGTTTATCTGGCCCTGGCGCCCTGGGCGGTGGGACTGGCGGTGGCCGCTTTCGTCGTGGCGGTGCTGCTCACGCGCTATACGTCGGTTGGTTCGATGTCCGGCGCCATTGTTTTGACGGTCGTCGTGGGATTGATGCAGCGCGATTTCGCTCTCAAGGCGGTGACGATTGGGCTTTGCATCCTGGCAATCTTCAAACATCGGGCCAATATCCGGCGTTTGATCGCCGGAACGGAGAACCGGATTGAATTTGGGAAGCGGCGGATGACCAAGTCCGGAAGTTGAGCGCAGCAACCAGCGCAACTGACGCGCGCGCGACACGGCCCAAAGTCAACGGGCCAACGCTTCGCCAATGGCATGCAACAACTCGGCGTGCGAGGCTACGGCGCGAAATTGTGGAAAATCCCGTCTCACGTTTTCGGGGGCATGAATCAAAAAGCCGGCGGCGGCTTCCAACAACATGCCCGTGTCATTGTAAGAATCGCCGGCGGCAATGACGTGGTAGTTCAATTGTTTCAGCGCCGCCACGGTCTTGCGCTTCTGGTCGGCGATGCGCAACTGGTAGTTCACAATCCGGTCGTTTTCAATCACCAGCTTGTGGCAAAAGAGCGTCGGATAATTCAATTGCCTCAAGAGCGGAAAGGCGAACTGCTCGAAGGTGTCTGATAGAATGATAACTTGAGCAAGCCGGCGCAGTTCATCCAGAAATTCCCCGGCGCCATCGAGGGGTTTGAGCGAGCCAATGACCTGTTGGATGTCGGACAATTT
>JBOHXA010000678.1:0-2045 GCA_050737335.1 Limisphaerales bacterium
AACCTGGGGGACAAACTGTGGATTGGCGTCCGTGTGCGCCGAACCTGAGGAGGAGGAATAAGACGTGCGCGCGGAAATGGCATACAGCCCCAGGCTTGCCTGGAAGCCGGGCAATTGCGTGATCCCGGCGGGGTTATAGTAAATGGCCGCCGGATCGTCGGCGGTGGCCGCGAACGCGTCCCCGCGCCCGATGGCCTCGGGGTCCTGGTTTGGCAAAAGAAATCCCACCGCGCTCGATGATTCCATGGACGCCACTGTCAGAGCGATGGCAAGGGCGTATTGATATACCCGCTTCACCGGATTTTTGCCTGATGTGTATTGCATAATTTTTTTCAACCGATTATTGGACATCGTGTCTTACCGTTAGACACGCCGCCGATGGCGTTCGCCAACTTTATTTTTTTATTCAGGAACGACGCTGTTTAACAGAGCAGCAGCGGTGCCAATTCTGCTGCGAACCGGGGGTCTGATGCAATTAATCCTTTGTTTTGGCGCAAAAAATGTTCCATGATGCGCGATATGAGCCAGAAGCAAAACGGGAACGGGCATGGGAACGGAAATGGCGGCGGAATCACCGGCCTGTTGGCGCAGCCTCATAAGAAGGCGGCGACGACGATGACGGAGGCGCTGGACGCCGAAGACAACAGCGTCATGTTCCAGACGTCCGAGGGAGTCACATTGCGAGGCACGCCCGTGCGCGTGCAGCGGCAAGTCGTCGTGTTCGAATTGTACAATCCGCGCGCGATTCCGTTAATGTCCGAATTGCTGGGGGATTTCAAAATTGTTTTGCAAAGGCGGCAGGTCTATTCAGGGCATGCCGCCGTCAGCAAGGTTGTTGACGCGGGAACAAAAATCATCTGTGAATCCCGATTGGACGCGCTGGATTGGGTGGATTTGAATCTGTTGCCAAGCCTTGAAAGGGACGGCGGATTATCAAACCAATACGAGACCTTTCTTAAGGAGCGAAGCGGCTTTTACAAAGTCCATCCAGAATTTAAAGTCGTCGTCACGGACCTCCAGGCATATTTGCATGACTTGTGCCATTGGCTCGACAAGCTGGAGCTAAATACAAAGGCCTTCGCAAGCCCGCTTCAACAGCAACTGGAACTCACGGCGGCCCAAAGACTGGCCAAGCCGGTTTTTGAAACCCTGGAGGGCCTTATCGAGCGATTTGAATCCGTGGCGGCGACTCTCGACGACGAAGAAGACCAAAGCTGGGCTCACCGGACGTTTATCCGACGGCAGCTTCACCATCTGTTGCTGTGCGCGCCGTTCGTCAATCATACTTTCACAAAGCCCCACGGCTACGCCGGGGACTTCGAGGTCGTCAATATGATCGTTCGAAACCAATTTGAAGGAGATTCATTATACTCCAGGCTCATCAACTATTGGTTTCTCCAGCAGCCTCCGGCGCAGGCCCACCGGAACCGCATTAAATACCTGACCGAAAACCTGCGGGCCCTGGCCGCCCGGACCGGCGGGCAAGGACGGCCGGCGCGCGTGATCAGCGTCGGCTGCGGTCCAGCGCACGAAGTGCAGAATTTCCTCCGCGACTGCCACCGGGCCGATCTCATGGAATTTACATTTTTAGATTTCGAAGCTCGCGCATTGGCTTACACCGAGTCCTGCCTGAACGCCATTCAGCATCAATGCAACCGCGACAGCCAATTCAAATTTGTGAAAAAGTCCGTCAGCCAAATTCTGAGGGAACCGATCGGAAAGCAGTGCCCGCAATACGACCTGGTTTATTGCGCCGGCCTTTTTGATTACCTGGCGGACCCAGTCTGTCGTCAATTGACCCGCGTCCTTTACGACTGGGTGGCTCCGGGCGGGATGCTCATCACGACGAATGTGGACGTTTCAAACCCCAGAAAGATCACCATGGATTATCTGCTGGAATGGCATCTCATCTACCGAAATCGGAACGATTTCATGGCCATCAAACCCGACAACATTCCGGAGGACTCGTGCAAAGTGGTGGCTGATGATACCGGCGTGAACATTCACTTTGAAGCCCAAAAGAGCAAGCATGGCTGATACCGACC
>JBOHXA010000679.1:0-1103 GCA_050737335.1 Limisphaerales bacterium
CTCATCGCGAGCATGTTCCCAAAGGGGTCATAGAGATATTTCGCCGCAAGCTGTTGATTTGGATAAATCAGGGCGGTGATGTTGCCATTGCCGTCTGAATGATAATATGCCGTGGTCGGTGCGCCGGGAAGTTCCTGGCCGTACGTCGTCCTTGTCAGCAGCCCGCCAATGCCTCCTGCGCCATCCGAGGTTCCATGTTCGATTTGACTTGCGCAGCCCATAGCATCTTTCCTACGCCGATTTCCAGCGAGGGTCAACCACATAATGAATTCAGATGCCGGCGGCTCACTTGCGAGGAGCTGAGGCGGACAACGGCAGCGGGCAGTTTTCCTACCGTCCCTTCAGGACGGGATTATATTTTTGGGCGATTTACCAGACACTTCGTGTCTGGCTACTATCCGGTTGTGCCTCCGGCACGAGGCAACGTGAGGACGGGATGGGCGGGATGGAAACGGGTGGGGCGGGGAAAGGCCGGATGGGGATTGGTGAGCGGATGGCGCAGCCGCCAAACGGTCAGAGCGAAGTGGCGCCGGCATTTGCGTTCAGTTGGAGCCGATTCATATCGGCTGCTACGGGAGAAGGGATGGCGGTTTGGAGAATGCTGGACATCGGCGAGCGGTGCGGATGATTAAGGCGCGAATTGATAAGAGCGAAGTGGCACCGGCACCCGCGTTCAGTTAGAGCCGATTCACATCGGCTGCTGACCAAAGCGTGACAATTTGGCTGCAAATTTGGATGCCAACACGGCAAACCCCTCAATCCGCTATGGCCCCAATTCGGTAAATTTTATGACGCCAATTAAACCGGTAACGCGTAACAGAAACGGTTGTCGCGGCGGCGGCGTTCATTTGATTATCCAAATGACTTTGGCTCTTACATTTCGCGGAGGTAACGGCCCAAACCACCGCGAGTCGAGGCCGTTAGTGTTCAAAGCGATCACATAGAACTGCCCAGACGGCGTGCCAGGCTTTTTGTTAAGTGCCGCAGTGCCGTCGTAAGAAGTGCCGTGTTTGTGCCGAATTGGGGTTGTAAATCCGGGGGAGTTTACGATGGCAATGTGGGCGAAGCGCCGTCAAGCGCCGTTCCTCTTTTTCCTCAAACCT
>JBOHXA010000680.1:0-1998 GCA_050737335.1 Limisphaerales bacterium
CCCTGATGCCATCCGCTCCTGGAGCAAAGGTGAGGTAAAGAACCCCGAAACCATCAATTATCGCACGTTTAAGCCCGAAAAAGGCGGCTTATTCTGCGAACGCATTTTTGGCCCGGTCAAAGATTGGGAATGCTCCTGCGGAAAATTCAAGCGCATCAAACACCGTGGCATCGTCTGCGACCGCTGTGGCGTGGAAGTGACCCTCGCCCGGGTGCGGCGCGAGCGCATGGGCCATATCGAATTGGCCGTGCCGGTCTGTCACATTTGGTTTTTCAAATGCATGCCTTCACGCATCGGGCTGGCGCTGGACATGACCGCCCGGCACCTGGAACGGGTCATTTATTACGAGGATTACCTGGTGATTGACGCGGGCAAAACCCCGCTCAAGGAAAACCAGTTGCTCAACGAAAACGAATATCGCGAGGCGCGTGAAACCTACGGCGCCGATGCGTTTGTGGCCAAAATGGGCGCCGAAGCGGTTCGCGACGCGCTGGCCCGCGTGGACCTCTCGAAGGGCATTGAGGAATTGCAGCTGGCCATGACGCAAACCAAGAGCAAGCAAATCCGCAAGAAATTGGCCAAACGCATCAAGCTTCTCCAGGGCCTGCAATCCTCCAAAAGCCGGCCGGAATGGATGATTCTGACGGTGTTGCCGGTCATTCCACCGGATTTGCGCCCGCTGGTCCCGCTCGAAGGCGGACGTTTCGCCACCTCCGACCTCAACGATCTGTATCGGCGCGTCATCAACCGCAACAATCGCCTCAAGACGCTGCTCCAGCTCAAGACGCCGGAAGTCATTATTCGCAACGAAAAGCGGATGTTGCAGGAAGCGGTGGATGCGTTATTTGACAACGGGCGCCATGGCCGTCCCGTCACCGGCGCGGGCAACCGGTCCCTCAAGTCGCTCAGTGACATGCTCAAGGGCAAAGGCGGTCGTTTTCGCCAGAATTTGCTGGGCAAACGCGTGGATTACTCCGGCCGCTCGGTCATCGTCATCGGGCCGGAACTCAAACTCAATCAGTGCGGCCTGCCCAAAAAAATGGCGCTGGTCCTGTTCGAGCCATTTATCATTCGCCGGCTCAAGGAACTGGGCTACGTCCATACGGTTCGTTCGGCCAAGAAAATGATCGAACGCCAGACCAAGGAAGTGTGGGATGTCCTCGAAGAAGTCACCAAGGGCCATCCAGTGCTGTTAAATCGCGCACCCACGCTGCACCGCTTGTCGGTGCAGGCGTTCGAACCGCAACTCATCGAGGGCGAGGCCATTCGTATTCACCCGCTGGTTTGCACCGCCTACAATGCGGACTTCGACGGCGACCAAATGGCCGTCCATGTTCCGCTGTCGGTCGAGGCCCAAATGGAGGCGCGGCTGCTGATGATGGCGACCAATAACATTTTTTCGCCTTCCAGTGGAAAACCCATTATCACCCCCACCCAGGACATCACCCTGGGATGTTATTATCTGACCGCCGAACCGCGCAAACCCATGCCCCAGGACGCCAAAACACTGCCGTTGTTTGGGACCAAGGAAGAAGTCATCTTCGCTTACGATGATGGAGCGCTCAAAACCCACGATCGCGTTCGTCTGGCGAATCCGGACGTTGGCAAACCGACGGTATTTGGCAATGCGGAAAAGAAGATTCTCGAAACCACGGTTGGCCGGGTCGTCTTCAGCGAAATCTGGCCCACGGAACTGGGCTTTCCCAATAAGCCGGTCAAGAAGTCCGATCTGGGCGACCTGATCTGGAAATGCTACAAATATGCCGGACACGACAAGACCGTTACGATGCTCGATAAATTGAAGGAGCTTGGCTTCCGTGAAGCGACCAAGTCCGGCGCGAGCATCGGCATTGACGACATGATCGTTCCCAAGGAACGCGACGAGCAAATTGACGCGGCCCAAAAACAAATCAAGGAAGTCGAAAAACAGTATCGAAAAGGTGTCATCACGCCTGGCGAACGTTACAACAAAATCGTGGACATCTGGACGCATTGCAC
>JBOHXA010000681.1:0-2115 GCA_050737335.1 Limisphaerales bacterium
GACCCAATATGGGATTTCCACCGGGACTGTCCGGGCCGTTCGGCATGTAGATTGGGGCATTTCGGCTAGTGACAAATCTTCGGCATGAAGTATGGTCAATCCGTGAGTGCCAACAACAAGGAGTCAAATATGCAATGTCGCAAATTGGCGACGAGCCGTTTGGAAGCGTCGTCTTTGTGGCCGGTTAATCCGCTGGGCACGGGATTTCTCACCGGCGCCGTTAACACGGACACTAAGCAACACCGTGCCGCGCTTGGATCGGGCGTCGGGCGGCTTTCACATGATGGACAAATGCGAAGCGATCAAAGTCATGGTGAAACGGTGAATACGCCATGAAAACCGTCTTAGTCACTGGAGCGAATCGAGGCATCGGTTTTGAAACCGCCCGGCAGCTTGCCGTTCGCGGATTTCACGTCGTCATAGGCGTCCGTTCGGAAGAGCAGGGCAGGAACGCACAGCGCGAATTGGAAAAATCGGGACGCATTTGTCCGCTGATCGTTGATGTCAGCGATTCCACAAGCATTGTCAAAGCCGCGTCCCAATTCGCGCCAATGGGCCAATTGGATGCGTTGGTCAACAACGCGGGAATTTTTCCCGATGAAAACATTTCCGTTCTCACGATTTCACGCGCGCAGATGACGGCCACGTTGCAAACAAACACACTGGGTCCGCTAGAGATGACGCAGGCGTTTCTGCCGCATTTGCAGAAATCCCCGGCGGCGCGCGTCATCAATGTTTCAAGCGGTTACGGCCAGCTTGATGGTCTTTCGGCCAACGCGCCGGGATATTGTCTTTCCAAGCTGGCGCTGAACGGCGTCACGATCATGCTCGCGGAAGCGTTGCGGCAGTATGGCATCGCCGTGAACTCGATGTGCCCCGGTTGGGTCAAAACCGACATGGGCGGACCGTCCGCGTCGCGCTCGGTCGAGGAAGGCGCGGATACCGCCGTTTGGCTGGCTGCCGAAGCTGATCCGAAGCTTACTGGAAAGTTCTTCCGCGATCGCAAGGAAATTTCGTGGTGAGATTCGCGCCGCTGAATCATTTGACAATCACCCTGCCTTTCATCCGCGGGTGAAAGGTGCATTGGTATGGATAATTTCCGGCGTTTGTAAACGTGTGGCTCCACGTTTGCCCGGCCATGAGCGGGCCGGAGTGAAACAAGGGCGACGTCACGTTGTGGGGAACGAGGTCTTCATTGGTCCATTCGACCCGGTCGCCTTTCCTCACTTGAACGGTCGCGGGGGTAAATTGCAAGTTTTGCATCGCAACATTTGTGGCCGGCGCGGCCGCGGCCGGATCGCTGGCGTTAGCCGGACCGGAACCGCCATTCACGCGGCCGAAAGCCTGCGAATACAAAAGCAGCATGCTGACGACGGCGATCCCAAAGCCGCTGAGAACCCCAAGTGGCGCGATTTTTCGATAGGCGCGCGTTTTCTTATTGTCCGACAAATCCGGAGAATTCATGATTCGCGGGCTTTCGCCCTCACAGCGGACCGCTGATTTTTATGGCGTTGGCGCCCGTTGATTATTGATTCAAGGTCGCTTGAATTTGTTTGGCATGTTCCAAATGGCTCTCGAAAATGGGACGGCCGCTTTCGAGCAGGCTTTTCAATTGTGGATTCCGGGCGTCCGGCAGCAAGGTGTGATCCAGCATGCCGATGACGGCTTCGTGAAAGCTCACTTCGTTGTCAATGTAGGCTTTGTCGAAATCCGCCCCTTTCAAAGCCTTGAGGCTTTTCAATTCCTTTTTGGCATTGGATTCCAGGCTCCTGGTGGTGGCGCTGGCTTTCGGTTTTATTTCCAGTTCTTTAGCCAGAGCGATGGCTTTTTGGTTCACCGCCGTGTGATCGCGGATCATCGTCTCGGCAAAGGCTTTGACCTCCGGGTTGCTGGTCTTTTTCACGGCCAATTTGCCGTTATGGACGTCAATGTTGTCCGCGACGACCACGATTTTCGCAATTTGCGGATCGGTCAGAGCGGTGGTGGAACCCGCGTCATCAGCCTTTGCCGTCGCGACGGCGCCCGCCATAAAAGTTGCCAAAAGAAAAGTCAGCGTCTTCGAGCCAAAATTTATGCGTGGCTTGACGGGGTTTTGAATGATGATGGTTGCAGATG
>JBOHXA010000682.1:0-1523 GCA_050737335.1 Limisphaerales bacterium
CCCCTCCTCTTTCATCCGATGGGAGCGGAGGGGGAACAGCGGTCGGACGTGAATCGTTTGTTGGAAGTTTGCCGTGTTGCGACGGGCTGGCCGCCCGTTCGACGTCGGCGATTTCTGAAAGTTCGGTCTCGATTTCGTTCACGGTGTAGCTCATGGCGGTTATTTGCGAGAGCTGGCCGTAGAGCAGTTGAACCGTGGGCAGCATGCGGTAGCAGGCCAGGGCGATGACGGTGAGGTTCGGCAGGATGTCGGTGAAAGTTCGTCCACTGGCAGCCAGGAGCACCACGGAGGCAACCAAGCCGCCAAAGGCGACCGGCTCGACCAGATAGCGCGGGCCGTTGCCATAAATGGGCACCCATGGAAACAGCCGCGCCTGCGCCGCGGAGTGTTCGGCAAATTTGCCGGTAAAAAATCCAGCCTTCTCATGGACCAGGATCGGTTTGATGCCGCCGAGGAACTGTTGAGCGGCTATGATTGTCCCGCGATTTGCCTGATTGATGCCTTGACCGAGGCGCTGGGAACGGCGGCGCAGGAGGACAAAAACCGTGCCGTAAAATCCGCCGAGCAGAACGGCGGCGCCGATCGCGATATAAGGTTGAACCAAAAACACCGTGAGTAGGAGAAGAGCCAGCGTGACCGTTCGGGAAAGCGATTCCGTCAAAGGCAGAAAGACGCCGTTGATGAATTGGGTCACGTCGAATACGACCTTCAACAGCGCGCCGGAATTTCGCTCCAGAAAGTAACTGTAGGGGCGCGCGGCCAATGCGTTCATGAGCCGGGTCCGGAGGAAATGGCCAAGCCCGTGGGCGTAGCGCGTGCGGATCACTTCGCCGGCCAGACTGACGGCGTTTGAGACGAAGAGCAAAACGATGGAAGCAATCCCGGCACAGACCAGCAATGTCGTTTGTGTCATCGGAGGCAGGTGGCGGAGCAGGAGGCTGCCAATGTGACTGTGAGTCAGGCGCGCGGGATCAGCAGCAAGGGCAAAAAACGGGAAAACCGATGTAACGCCGATGACCTGGAAGAGGCCGTTGGCAAAAATGACCGCCAACACCAATGCCAGCTTGCGCCGTCCATAAGGCGCGGCCAGGGCGAAACAGCGAAGCAGCAGGCGAATGAAACTTTTGAACACAGGGGGTCCTTTTAAAAGCAAAAGCGGAAAGCAGAAACTTTATTCAAAACAAAAATTGGGAAAGCAAAAAGCAGAAATATCTTAAGAACAAAAAGCGGAAAGCGGAAACCTTAATCAAAACAAAAATTGGGAAAGCAAAAAGCAGAAATATCTTAAGAACAAAAAGCGGAAACTTTAATCAAAACAAAAATCAGACAACAGAAATTACAAAAGCAAATTCTGAAAGTCAAAAGCCGGGATCAACCCACTGATTTCACGCGGATAAAATTCGGCTGGCGTAGTCGTTTACCCGTTCACACACCGAGTCAAACACAGCCTTTTGTTCCCGGCAATAGACAAATATGTCGGCGGCTCCAGTCCCCGCATAGTCGTGAGCCATCATGTTCCGAAC
>JBOHXA010000683.1:0-2650 GCA_050737335.1 Limisphaerales bacterium
AAATTGTCCAGCGAACTTGCCAGCAAATAACTGGTTCCGGCCTGGGCCGGGTTCCACAAATGGTCTGTGACATGCCAGGCAATTCCACCGAACTCGCCGTCCACCGGCGCTTGCGTCACGCTGGCAGGCGCGCCCGGGTCGGGATAATCATGAACATCGTACACGTCGCCGACGCCATAGTAGTCACCGCCGCTACCCTGGTTGACCAGGTGATTTGGGTCCAGCGTTTTGACTAAATTCACCAGGAATGGCGTGTTGGTTTGCCCCGTGCTTGTCTGCCCCTGCCCCTCATTGAAAATGTCCCACATGATTATGCAGGGACTGTTCCAGTGGTTGGTGACCATCGCGCTGAGTTCGGCGATGAAATCCAGCGCATTCACCGGCTGCGGATTGCCAGTGTACGAGTCGCAAGTGGGCATGTCCTGCCATACGAGCAACCCGAGTGTGTCCGCCCAGTAATACCATCGCTGACGCTCGACCTTGATGTGCTTGCGCACCATGTTGAAACCCAGTGCCTTTTCCATTTGCAGATCATATTTCAATGCGGCATCCGTGGGCGCCGTATAAATGCCGTCCGGCCAAAACCCCTGGTCCAGCGGGCCCACCTCAAAATACGGCTGGTTGTTCAAATAAATTTGCGGCACGCCGTTGGTCATCACGACGGAAATTTTCCGCATGCCGAAATAACTCGTCACCGTGTCATTGGTGGCTCGATTGTGGGTCGTCCAAATCTGCAAGCCATAAAGAAAGGGATCTTCCGGCGACCACAAACGCGGATTGGGCACTGGAATATCCGTTTCCGTCTGCGGATTGATGGCTGTCGAGCTGATCGGAACGCCGTTGCTTGTGACCTCCACATTGACGGCCACCCCGCTGGTCGCATAGCAATTGACCGTCAATTTCAACTGCGAATTGTCCACGTCCGGCACGATTCTCAAATTTTGGATGCCCGATGGATCCACTGGTTCCAGCCATGCCGGCTGCCAGATTCCGCTGGATGACGTGTACATGATTCCCCCCGGATAGAGCGTCTGTTTCCCCCGAGGCTCGCCGCCGTTGTCCTCGGGACTATAGACCCCAATAATCAATTCATTGGTCCCGCCATTCAGGTATGAAGTAATGTCGAAACTGAAGGGATCATAGCCCCCCTGATGGACTCCGACCAGTTGCCCATTCACATAAACCGATGCCTGCCAATCCACGGCATCCAAATGCAAGATGATTCTCCGGCCGTTCCAGGATGCCGGCACGGTAAATGTTCGCCGATACCATGAAAACTCCGAGTACTGCATGACGCCTGAAATCGCCGATTCCATCGGGTACGGCACAAGGATTTGATTGCTCAGCGTCTGCCCCACCGGAACCGCGGAATTGGTCACAGTCGGCTCGAACTGCCAGATGCCGTTCAAGTTGAGCCAGTTGCTGCGGACCATCTGAGGGCGCGGATATTCGGGCAGCGGCGCATTGGTATCAATTTGATAAGCCCAGGGAGTCATTAACGGCGCCCGCTTCATTTGCCAGGCCTGGCAGGGGCTTGTTATTATCAGCGCAACGGCGCAAAACACACAAAGAGAAGCAACTCGGAGGGTTTTTGACATTGTGACGGAATAGCATCGCAGCGAAATACACCCCGTCAATGTGGCATAAAGTGGCCACATGACCTCTGATCAAGGCTCGATCGTCAAGTCATGCAAGATTTTCCGCCTGGACATTTGCCACAGCTTGAGCGGCTGTTCCGGTGGAGGAAATCTGACTTGGGAACAAAAACAGGGCATGCCGACAACGTTCCACAGTTCCTCGCCGTGAAAGAGCAACCGATTGCCTTGTGATGAAGCGATTTTGAAAGCCGAATACGGGAAATCCGTTCAGCGTCCGCGCGACCTCCAATGGACTTAAGGCTGTTTGGGCGGCGGCCAAACCGGACCTCAATGGCTTCATTGCCGGCTTAACCGCGCCCGTGACGCTGGATGAAATCCAGCATGTGCCGGAACTTTTTCCGGCCATTAAAGTCGCCATTGACGGGAAGCGGGAGCCGGGACGGTTTGGGGTGTATAGGTTCCTGCGATGAAAATCACCACAGGTTGAGTGTCTGCCAAACCTGCAAATACATGGGTGTGGACTTTCTCGATTTCCTCCGTTCGGGCGGGAAAGACATCCATGTTTTTGCCGACAGCCGCCGCAAGCAAATGCCACGGCCTGGCTCAGATTGTTGCGCCGCCGTCGAATCCACCGAAATCAATGCGTCCTGACTTGGACCGTCAAGGGCGTTGATGTTTTTCGCTCGGTGTTGCCCGGCGGCACGGTATATTCGCAAACGTGTCACACGCATTGGCATTGTCCCCCGGCGGACATCTGTTGATCGAGCCGGACGATCAGGCGGAGCCGAAGCTCAATCCAGGCGCCGCAACGCGACTAACCGAAGCATTCGCTGCGTCGGGAGCGCTAGGCTTGGAGATTCTCGCGTCCGAGTTTCTGCACGAGCCATTGCCGCCGACCTTTGGCTTTTGGCGGGGAGTAGCCCGGCGTTATTTCACGGCTCTTTGCCATAATCCGAGTTTGGACAACGCCGCCAACCTGATCGTCGCGAGGCCGGACGAGAGTGAGTGGGCCGCGCTCGTGGAAACCGCACCGCCGATGAAGGGGCTTGAGT
>JBOHXA010000684.1:0-2295 GCA_050737335.1 Limisphaerales bacterium
TTCCATCTAAAGCATCTGTGTTTGTAATGTTCCGCCACGGCCAGCCTTCTTCGCTGGCGCAAGCGATTCGGAGCGTCAGTCGCAATCGAAAACGGCTGCTCGTGGCTGGCGACCGTCAAACTCCGCCGCGCATTCAAATCTTGTCAGCTACTTACGGCGTGCCAGATCAACCGGAACACGCGCGCGACGTGTCGGCCATTATCCAGAGACTCGTCGCGGACGGGCAAACCGTCTTTCCGGTGACGGCGCTTGCCGCCGTTGGAGGCGATCCGGATCATGGCGTGGTCAAGACGTTGAATCTTCACTACCGCATCAACGGCAAAGAAATTCACCGGCAACTGGATGGCGGAGAATTGGTGGATTTGACTGGCTGCAGCGCCAATCCGCCGGTGGCCATCGAGGCAGGTCCGAAAGGCGGGATTCAATTGTTCCTGACACAGCCAGGCCGTTACCGTTGTGCTCTGGCGTCAGGCAAAACGGTGATGTTCACCGTACCATCCATCCCGCGGCCGATCACCCTGCAGGGTCCGTGGACCGTCAAATTTCCGTCCGGGTGGGGCGCCCCGGACCAGGTCCAACTGGATAAACTGATTGCGTGGAACCGGCACCCCGACGCCGGCGTGCGGTTTTTTTCCGGCACCGCGTCATATCATGCCGAATTTGATGTTCCGGCAAGCCTGCTGACGGGGCGGCATCGCCTCGACTTGGATCTTGGCGCCGTCGCCGTCATGGCGGGTGTCACCCTGAATGACCGGCCTCTGGGCATTCTCTGGAAGCCGCCCTTTCGCGTGGATGCAACCTCCGTGCTGCGAGCCGGACGGAACACGCTTGAAATCGCCGTCGCCAACCTCTGGATCAACCGGATGATAGGTGACCAGCAATTGCCCGCCGATTCGGATCGCGCCAGGGATGGTCATCTATTGCGCTGGCCTCAGTGGCTCCTGGAAGGCAAGCCCAGCCCGACCGGACGTTTCACCTTTACGACGTGGGAACTCTGGCATAAAACTGATCCGCTGGTTGAATCAGGCCTGATCGGCCCCGTGCGGCTGCTAACCGCAGTCTGTAAGCCACTGGTTTCACTTTGATGTAACAGAAACGACCAATGAGCCGCCTTAGCATCGAACGGACATTGCGGCTGTTTTTTTATCACATGACTTCAACTGGGTTTCTGACGGTAGCCGTTGGGGGGACCGCCTTTGCCCGCCCGGGTGATGCTCGCCGTCTCAGAAGAGAATGCTTCCATCAAATGTCTGGTGGGCGCGGGCCAATATCGTTTTTACGAGGACCCGTAATGAAGATTAAGCCGTGGGTCCTTATCCTCGCGGTTTGTGCCGGCCTGGCGATCACTTCCACGGCATTTGCAGATGTTCAATACGTGGAAACGATGCCCGCATCACAAATACCGCAGATAGTCTACTGGTTTTGGCGGTCAAATACTGTGGCCAATGCGCAATTCCTGAACGACGTCAGGAGTATGGCCACGAACAGTCCCTATACGATGGCCATTATGACTGCGCGCAATTTTTCCAACGCGCCGGGTACGGACGTGGATTTCTACGATTTCCAGAAAATGCATGGGCCATTTGCGGAAACGGTGCGCGAGGCGCATCAACACAATTTGAAAATCTGCATGCAGATTTGGGAAGCCTGGTCGCTTGCACGCACGCGCGAATGGCACTTGCGTCCACAGCTCCCGATTGCACACGCCCTGGCCCTGGTCACCGAAGGCGAAGTCACGCTGGATGCCAATGGCCATGCGGATTATTCCGTCGTCGCCACCGACGGACGCGATCGCCAGCCCTTCCACAGTGTGTTGCTGAAGATTTTTGCCTTCCACAAGATCGGAGACAGCTACTATCTTAAAAATTCATTGGCAGACATCACATCTTCGGCGAAAACCGTGACGTCAGATCCGGCGAGCACTACACTTTCCATTGACGCTCCGAAACGTCTTGCTGGCGAAACCGCCTACATCATGGTGGCGCACTATTACGATTTCCCTGACCTGTTCAACAACGTCATGGCCGATACCTTTCGCGACGCCTTGGAGCATTATGCCGATATTCCTCTCGATGGCACAGCGCTGGATGAATTCGGGTATATGATGCTCAAGCCGAAACGGGACCATCCATTTCGCGGCCGGTTCTACGGCAAGGCATTTGCGGCGGAGTTCAAAAAGCGTACCGGCTCCCCGCTCGAACGCGCGTTGTTTGACATGCGATTCGCACCGGTGGGAGAGCCTGAAGTGCGGATTCGCGCCATCAACGAATACTTTGACGTCATGCGCGACGGACC
>JBOHXA010000685.1:0-3571 GCA_050737335.1 Limisphaerales bacterium
GTCAAATGCTGCCTGTAATCCTTCGCCTGGTTGTCCCGCAAATGTCGGGGCATTTGGTCCGCATCCAAAAAAATGATCCTGCCGCGCCAACCCATGACGCGGCCGACGCGCAGGACCCACTCCTCCCGCGTGAGCGAAGAGCGTTCTCCCACATTATAGACCTGATTTTTTGCCCGCGCATCCACGGCGGCTAACGCGATAGCAGACGCGACGTTTTCCACGTATCCCCATGTCCACATCCATTTGGCTCTGGCCGCTTCCATGAGAATAAAAGGACGTTCGTCGGCCATTCTTTTAACGATATCCAAAAGTCTGCGGCGAAAGTCCCGTGGCCCATAAACCGCGGCCAGCCTAAGAATGGTGCATGGCAATGCCCGATCACTGGACATCATTCGTTCCACCAAAATTTTTTCGTAGTTAAAGTCCGGGTCTGACGGCCCCTTCGCCTGCGCCCTGCGCGGGTAAAACTTTTTGCGCAGGGGCGCATCCTCGGCAAAGGGAGCCGGTTCGAGCGCGCTCGTTCCCGTCTTCAAGAAGAATCGGTCCCAGCCATGATAAACGTCGCTGCTGCTGATTAGAATGATACGGCCGCAGACGCCCTTGAAGGTGGCAATGGCTTCTCGCGCTTGCGCCTCGGTATAAGCGCACATGTCCAGGACCGCGTCCGGCGCCCATTTAACAAATTCCTGTCTAAAAGAGCGAAGCGCTTCGCGGTTCTCCCAAATGTGCCAGATTCCATGCGGCAGGCATTGAAAATTCGCGTTTCGACTAAACACCATCACGTCATGACCCAACTCCACGAGCCGGCGAACAACACACGGTCCGATAAATCGTGTCCCTCCAATTACCAAGATTCTCATTCTCGGTTCCTTTTCAGTTTGCGATTAAGCCCCCGGTTTTCATTTGGAATCCCGCTCATAACGGCATTCTTGCGTCACGGCGCCCCAAATTCAATGCGCAAAACGCGACGATCCAGCCGCCGCTGTCGGAAATCCAGCATTAAAAATCCTTGGCTAACGATTTGCTGTTGTTTAACCTGAATTCAAGGCCGCATGAGCGCTAAGAAATCACCCAACAACGAGTTTCTGATGAAAGAACTCACCATTGCGAACAAGCTGGGCATCCACGCCCGGCCGGCGGCGCTTTTCGTTAAGACAGCCAACCGCTTTGCCTGCGAGATTTTTGTTGAAAAAGACGGGGAAAGAATCAACGGCAAGAGCATCATGGGCCTGATGATGCTTGCGGCGGGACCGGGCAGCAAAGTCATCCTGCATGTCCGTGGCGCCGACGCCGCCCAGGCCATCGCGGATCTCGAAGCGCTCATTCAACGCAAATTCGACGAGGAATGAGCGCGCTGGATATTTTGACTTATTCGGAAGGACTCACCGTGTTTCTCAGTGAGGCGGGAAAGTATTTACTATTATTATTACTGGTCGTCCTGGCTGTCCGGCTTTGGCGTCAGTTTCCGCATTTGTCAGTGTCAAATCGCCGTACAATGCTTCTGTTCGCATCGGTCACGAGTCTCCTGGCCGGTGTCGTCGGATATTTCTCCATCTGTAACAGCCTAGGCCGGCTTTATTATTATTATGGCGTCCGGGCCGTCCAGGCCGGAAATATCTCGTCGGCATTGTCCCTTTTTCAAACATCCGTCAAACATTGGAAAACCGCAGAGGCCCTTGGCGGCGAAGGGATTTGCATGCTATGGACAGGCATGACCAACCAGGGCATGGCCCTACTTTCCGAGGCGGCGAATTTGCGGAAAACTCCGACGCCGTTTGAGGAATACTACGAAGGAATGTATTTCTTTTACCAAAACCAGGGGGAAAAGGCCGCGCCCTTTCTTGCATCGGCTTCGTCAGACCCGCAGTATCGCTGGAACACAGTAAAACTGGTTTCCGTCATTGAATTGGAAAATGGAAACCCGAAAAAGGCCGATGAATTGATGGAGCCCTTCGCCTCGGTGCAAGTGACGGATTATGACCAGGCCTATGTCATGGCGTCGCTCGACCTTTGGAAAAGCAAGAAGGCAGAAGCAAAGGCGCTTGTGGAAAAATATAATCTGGCAGACCTACCGCCATTTTGGAAAAGCCGCTTTCAAAAATTGGACGCACAATTGCAGGTTCAGGCGCCATGATCCGTAAATTTATTTCGTTTGTGCTGCGTTGCCGGCTTGAGGACGTCGTCGCCGCGGGCGTGTCCCTGGCCCTGGTGCTCTTGTGTCTGACAACGCGCCTGATCCATCGCTTTTAGGTAGGGTTTTTAGACATCCTTTTTATTTTGCTCCCTGTTGGCGTCCTCGGCGTCAAGGCCCTCCTGGGGCTGTTGCTTTCTTCCGGAGCCAATGATGAACCACAGGCCGACGCGACAAAGTTTGTAATGTCCTTTTTCAGGCCCCTGACAAAAATAGCGCGTGATTGGTTTCCGTTTGTGCTTCTGACAGCCTGTTATTATTCGCTCTTCAGCAATTTGATCCTCCGAATCAATCCGCACCTTGCCGACGCCGCGCTGGCCAGAATTGACGCGGCTATTCTTGGCAACCAGGCTTCGTTTTTGCTCGAGCCGTTCATTCGGCCCGGCATCACCGATTTCTTTAACATCGTGTACTTCTCGCATGTGATTGTTTTTCCGGGAACCGCTCTTTATTTCTATCTGAAAGGAGAGGAAAAGGCCTTTCGCCGCATCATGATGGGGCTATTGACCATCATGCTTATGGGTTTCATCAGCTATACCCTCGTTCCGGCCGAAGGTCCCGAAACGTATCTTGCCGGCCATTACACGCATAACTTGCAGGGGGAGAGCATCAGCAACAGTGTGGACTATATCATTAAAAACTGGCGCGTCAGTTTTGATTGTTTTCCATCGCTGCACGTGGCGATTCCCCTGCTCTTGGCGCTGTACATCCGCCAATATCGGCGAAAGTGGTTTGTTCCCATGGTCCTCTATGTGGCAACGATGTGCTGCGGAGTCATTTATTTGCGTTACCATTATTTGATAGACGTCATCGCGGCGTTTGCCTTCGCGCCGGCGGCCTATTTGCTCAACGATTTCGCATTGAGCCGATGGCCGGGAGAAAAAATCGCGCGCGAGGCGGCCAAAGAGGAAGAAAAGGTCCCGGCTGCCAGCCAGGGCATCGCCGCCCCATTGGAACCGTTGAGCTGAAGACGGCCTTTACATTTCACTCAAAAAAACCCATCCCAATTCCAACCTGCCTATGGCTTCACCCGATTTTGACATTCAATATGTCGCGCATCTCGCCCGCATCGAACTGTCGCCCGACGAGGAGAAAAAACTCGCCTCCCAACTTGGCGGCATCCTTGGCTATATAGATAAGTTGAATCAATTGGACGTGGCCAACGTGGAGCCCACGGCCCATGCAGTGCCACTGATCAACGTCACTCGCGCTGACCAAACCGGCCAATCGCTATCCCAACAAGAGGCGCTTCGCAACGCCCCCGCCACAGCCAATGGCCTCTTTATTGTCCCCAAAATCGTCGAATAGGTCCCGGCCGCGATGAACGATTTTCTCCGAAACATTCGCTCATCGGACGCCGCGGCAAAGGGTGGCAGGGAT
>JBOHXA010000686.1:0-6432 GCA_050737335.1 Limisphaerales bacterium
AACCAGGCGAGCGATTTGACGTTCCCGTCCTGGGCGATTGACAATTCGTGCTTACCCGGCTTGAGCCGTCCCGCCCGCGTCCAGCCAAAGTGACGGTGCGAAAAGTTGGCCGCTATTCGGTCGGGCATCTTGACCGGCCCATCAGCGAAATAGCCTTGCGGGAGGCGTTGGCGGAATTCCCATGACCCATTTATTGGACGTGAATGTGCTGTTGGCCGCAATTTGGGAAAACCATCCGCATCATGCCCGCGCCTTTCGCTGGAAGGAAAGCAGATTTCAGGTTGCCCTTTGTCCGAACTTGGATTCATCCGAATCAGCACCAACCCCAAAGCGATCCATGCGCCGATGGAGAAGGCACAAAACCTGTTGCGAACTTTTTTGAGCGAGCGCGTCGGTCGAATTCCCGATGATCTGCCGGCGCTGGATTCGCGTCCGCAAAAATCCGAACAGGTCACAGATTTCCATCTCGCGGCGCTGGCGGACAAACATGGGATCAAGCCGGCAACACTGGATGAAAATATCAAACATCCGGCGGCACTCCATTTACAGTTTCAGGCCGCCCCTGGCTCTCGACTTAAAACTTATAGTCAACGGCCGCCACGATTTTTGCATCATTTTTTTCGCGGCCCTGTGCCGGCTGGCTCTGGAAATCATCATCCAGGAATACGTTCAGGGAAAGGCTTTTATCTGGAGTAATGTCCGCCGCGACACCAATCTCGGAGGTGACGATATAGCTTTTGGTATTCTGCAGATCGGGGTCAATTTCCGCGTTTTCCCAAAGGCGGGTGAGAGAAGTTAATTGATAGCTGAATTTTTCCGCGACACGAAGGGCGACGAAATTCTGTTTGCTGGATCCGATGCTTTGCGAGATATAAGCCGGGCCAGCTTCACCGCTGAAACTTGTGCGGCTGTTTTTGATAAAATAATAGCCGACGCCCGGTCCAATCGTCAGGCGGTAGTGAATGTCCGCGATGTCGTCATGCAAACCTTCCACGCGGGCATACCCGTAAAAGCGCGGAGTGAACATCTGGTTATACTGGAAAAATCCATCGGCGTCCTGTGCGGTGGTTGAATCAATAGTTGCCGTTCCAGACATGACCCTGGCTTTGCCATAGGTCGCATAACCTCCAAAATTGTATTCATTGGCGTCGGTCTTGCGGTCAACGTTCGCGGTAAGATTGGCCAGGGTCGTATCGCTGTTTCCGCGCGTTAAAGTGACACCGGCCGATACATCGCCAACCCATTTCGGCTTAGGCGGGGTATTGGTAACGGTTTGGGCCTGCGCCGAATCGATTCCAAGCATTAAACATAAAAAGCCGGACCATTTGAGGAATTGGGTGGTTTTCAAGATAGTTTTTTCGTGGCTGATCTTTTTTGGAGTAATGTTCATTAACTGTAACGCTGGTAATCTTACCAGTGCAAGCGCACTGGGTGTGAGACAAAATTCTGAAAAATCCGATTTTGCACCTTATTCTTTTGACGGACTATATACTTAAGTATAGATTCAGTGCATGAATTCCATTCATCCTGCTCAACTTCTCCAACAAATCGCCCAAATCCGACGTATGGAGCCGGGCAAACTCTGTGTCATCGGCCAGGGTCCCAACGGCCCTTATTACAACCTGCAATGCCGTGAAAAGGGCCAACCCGTCAGCCGTTATGTGCCGGCTGATCAAATCCAGAGGGTCACCGGTCATACGGCCAATTACCAAAAGTTCCAAACCCTGGTCGCCCAGTATGCGCAGGCCATCATTGAACAGACACGGGAAGAGCGAGCCGCTGGCTCAAAAAAAAAGACCCCATCCCGCCGGCCATCCTCTTGGCCCAAGACCAAGAAATCCAACGGTTGATGGCCCAGTTTCAGTCGCGGGCTCCGGCGGGAGAGGCCGTCGCTCAATTGGAGATGTTGGTGCGCACGGCCCTTTTCAAATCGGCCAACGTATTGGTGGGCTGGTTGTTGCAGCAAGCGGCGGAGCGGATTGACGCCCTCTATCAGCCCAAACCGGGGGAAGTGCGCAAAGGTCGGGAAGCCGTTCAAGTGCAGGGGATTTTTGGCTCTTCCCCTTTGGGACGTGATTACTATTACCATGCGGGCAAGAAGCAGGGCCATTATCCGGCGGATGATGCCCTGGGCTTGGAAGTGGGCTACACGCTCGCCTTGGCCAAGCTGATCTGCCTGGAAGGGGCCGATGAACAGACCTATCTGAAAGCCGAGCGACACTTGGAACAAACCGGCGGCATCCCGGTGTCCGCCCGGCAGATTCAGCGGGTGGTCCAGCGCGTCGGTTCGGGGGCGCAGGCATGGCAGGAGCGCGAAGCTTTGCCCGGTCCCTGCGACGCGCCGGTTCTCTATGTCAGCGGCGACGGCACCGGCGTGCCGATGGCGCCGGAGGAGTTGAAAGGACGCAAGGGCAAGCAGGCCGACGGCTCGGCCAAGACGCGCCAGGTTTATTTGGGCTGCGTCTTTACCCAGCACAAAACCGACGAACAGGGCCATCCGGTGCGCGACTATGAATCGACCACCTATGTTTCCAGCTTCAAACCCATCGATGATTTTGGCCCGCTGCTGCGTCGGGAGGCAATCCGGCGCGGCCTGGGCAGCGCCGGCCAAGTGGTGCTGCTGATTGATGGCGCCGCGGGCTTGGAAAACATGGGCAAGGACTGCTTTAAATACTGCATCCAAATCGTGGACTTCTACCATGCGCTGGAACACGCCGGCTTGGTGCTGGCCGCCCTGATTGGCAAAAACCATCCGGATTATCAAAAACGGCTGCACCGCTGGGCCAAACGACTGCTCAAAGACAAAGTGCGGAACTTAATTGCCCAGACACGCCAGGAATGCGCCGGTCAGCCCCAATCCGCGGAGGTGGAAAAAGCCCTGGGCTATTTCGTGCGCAACGTTCAACGCATGCAATATGGGACTTTCCGGTCTCAAGGTTACTTCATTGGCTCAGGGGTGGTGGAAGCTGGATGCAAAACAATCATTGGATCCCGGTGCAAACAATCGGGCATGTTTTGGTCCCAATCGGGCGCCCAAAACGTCCTGGCCCTATGCTGCATCCATAGCAGCCGCAGGCTCGATGAGTTCTGGAAACACCGCCTCAATCAGCAAGCTGCACGAAACGACACCTTGTCCCTGGCGGCCTAATGGAAGAATTTTGTCTCACACCCAAGCGCACTTTATCCGAGATTTCCCAGTTGACTTGATGTGTCAAATCGAGTTTTTCCAGCCGTTCCGGTGATTTTCCGTCAAATGCCTCGCTTGTCAACCCATTTTTCAACGCCAAAACCCCGCCTTTCAGAGCCGTCGCGCTGTTGGGCCGGAGGCAGCGACACTTCATCCGCATTGACTGATGTTTTCATTGGGCTTCATTCATCCACAAAGGGACTGCCTTAACATCGCGGACTTGTGAAGTTTACTTTGGCAATCCGTGTTCAATGTTTCCGCTCCTTCACGGTCGGGGCCTGGATGGTTTCAGTTGGTGAGTTTGCGTTGTCAAAATACGACCGTCTTCCGGCTTGACCATGGCCGAAACAGGGATATGTTTACGTGGCACTATCTACGATTAAACATTAGGAATGTGCATGAAAATACTGCGTCGCCGCTTGAATGGCGGATTGGCTTGTGTGTCGTGGGCGGCTATTTTCGCGGTGGGACTCGGAGCCTCCGCGCAAGCCGCGGGGTCAGGCGTTGCAAACCCGCCTCCCGCAGTCGCGATCGTCAGTCCAACGGATGGTTCAGCTTTTTACACTCCTACAAATATTTTGCTGACGGCAAAGGCGAGTGATTCAGACGGCACAATCACAAATGTCGAATTCTTTGCCGGCGCGACGGACCTCGGACGCGGCGAGCCGGTCGTCCTCGATCCGCCGGGGGTTAATGGTGTGACCGGCTTGGTTTATATCTTTGACTGGCAGAATCCTTTACCGAGCAACTACTCACTCACGGCCGTGGCCACGGCAAATAACGGCTCTTCGACCGTTTCCGCGCCAGTCAATATTGCCGTAGTTCAGGGACCGCCACCGACTAATCCGCCGCCGCTCTTTTCGGTTCGCATCATCAGCCCGCCGAATAATTCGGTCTTTTTTGCGCCCATGGACATTCCGCTGTTTGCCTATGTGGCGCATTCGAGTGGTTCTTATGTAGGGAGCGTGGAGTTCTTTGACGGTGGAACGAACAGTATCGGATTCGGCCAGCCGATTGCCGCGCCCACGCCGGTTGCCGGGATCAATTCTTCCGGTTCAATTCCCCCGCCGTTCAACGATACAAACCACTTATTTTTCCTTGTGTGGACCAATGCGCCGGTGGGAAGCCATGTTCTGACCGCTGTGGCGACCGTTGGCTTTCCGATTAATGATGTACTATTGCGACTTACTTCTCCTCCGGTAGATATCGCGGTGCTTCCCTCGCCGCCGCCGCCGACCAATCGGCCGCCCGTTGTGAATATACTGGCAACGGACCCTGTGGCAGTTGACGGGACAAATTCCTGGGTTTGGATGGGGGAACCGAATTCACCAGCCACATGGGCAGCCTGGCCGCCGGCGGTCTGCCGGTGTTTTACAAACTGCGGCCCGAAGACCGCCACGTTCACGGTGAATCGCTTTGGGGAAACCAATGACGATTTGACGGTGGATTATGACATCGGCGGGACGGCCAGCAACGGCGTGGATTATCTTCCGCTCCCCGGTTATGTAACGGTGCCGGCAGGGGAGCGATCGGCTTTGATCAGCATTGTGCCGATTGATGGCCCGGCGGCGACTGCGGCCAAGACCGTCATCTTGACGCTCACTCCGTCCGCCGACGAGCCGCCGGATTATATCGTGGGCATTCCACGCCGCGCGGCAGCCGTAATCGTTGACCGGCCTTATCCATGCCCGGTGGCCAGCGCGTTGTCGGATAAATGTTTCCGGCTTTCCATGCCTGGACCCGATGGCGCGTGGTTTTCCGTTGAAACTTCGACAAACCTGATGAACTGGACGCCGATTTGCACCAATCAGGTTGTGAACGGCTTCATTGATTTTGTTGATCCGGACGGGGCCAGTTGCCCAGGACAGTACTATCGCGTCTTGCCGGTAAAGAATGTGCAGGGGCAGTAGCCTCGACTATTCAAGGCCTTTTGCCCTAAACAATTGTTTTCCCGCCTTTCCGTTACGGTTATTTTCCCCGCGTGCATTTGGCTCATCTACGATTGCGGGATTTTCGCAATTACGCCCGGCTGGACGCGGATTTCGCGCCCGGCTTTCATCTGCTCCTGGGCGATAACGCGCAAGGCAAGACCAACATTTTGGAAGCGGTCTATCTTCTGGCGACACTTCGGTCGTTTCGAGGAGTTGGCGGCGCGCAGATGATCCGGCATGGACAACGCGGCTACTTCGTCGGCGCGAAAATGGTGGGCGCGGGCGAGCGCGAAATAAAAATGTTCTGGTCAGGGCGCGAGCGGAACCTTTCGCTGGATGGTCGTGCGGTCAATAAATTGTCGGATTATCTGGGTGTATTGCGGGCGGTGGTATTTTGCACGGAAGATTTGCAATTGGTCAAAGGCGCGGCGCGGGCGCGGCGACGGTTCCTGGATTTGCTGCTCGCGCAGTCCAATCCCGCGTATCTGCCATTGCTGCAGCGTTACATGCGCGCGGTGCGAGCGCGAAATGTCCTGCTTAAACAGCGTTCGGCGGATGAAGCGGCGCTCGACAGTTTTTCGCAGGAAATGGTGAAAGCGGGGGAGGAACTCATTCGCATGCGCCGCGAGATCGTCCCCACCTTTTCGCCGCTGGGGCGGCTGGCCTACCGGCGCATTTCGAATGGCGCCGAAGAATTGCGCATCGAGTATCGGCCGAGCGTGAAGGGTGATTTTGCCGTGGAACTGGCGCAATCGCGGGCGCGGGAACGGACGTTTCGCGCCACGCTCATTGGCCCGCACCGGGACGATATACAATTGTGGCTGAATGAAAAATCGGCGGCGCAATTCGGCAGCGAAGGGCAAAAGCGCACGCTGGCCATCGCGTTGAAGATGGCGCAGGCCGAATTCCTGGGGAGGGTTCACGGCAGCGCGCCGGTGTTGCTGATAGACGACGTGATGGGCGAATTGGACCTCAAGAGGCGCAGCGGTTTCCTGCCGTTGCTCGAACAGGCCCGCAATACGCGCGGCCAGGTTTTTATGACCGCAACCGAGGAAAACTGGCCGCGCGAACTAGGAAAAGATTTGCAACGGTGGGAAGTGAAAGGCGGAACGCTGAAAAAATTATGACTTGTTTTCGCGAGCGAGAAATTCAATCCGATTTGCAATGAAACCAATATCTTTTTGTTCCAATCTTATGGGAAGTTTTTTTAGATAACCTTCAAGTTGGTCTGGATTCAAAACCAGCGTTTGCGGTTCCGGAATTTTGCATTCAACCCACCAACCTGGAAATACAATTACAGGCTGAACAAAAACA
>JBOHXA010000687.1:0-13759 GCA_050737335.1 Limisphaerales bacterium
GTTGATTACGGGCAGGATCCTGTGAGCGGCAAATGGGGATGTCCGTTACAGCGGCACTGGGGGATGGGACCGCATCAAAAGATCACACCGGGCTATTGCGACGAGACGATGCTGCTCGTTCCGCTCAAAATCGGTCCGGCTCTGCGGTCCGGTCCGATAACGTTGACGGCAAATCTGACGTGGCTCGAATGCAAAGACGTTTGCATTCCGGTCAAAACATCCGCGCAGGCGACGCTCAATATCGGCAGTGAAACAAGGCCATCGGCTGAGGCGTCAGAGATTGAAAAGTGGAAAGCGAAGGCGCCTTTAAAAAGTGGTGATCCCGCGGACCACTGGGTTTGGCATGCCTGGTGGAATGGGCCTATCAGTAATGACACACGTGTCATAACCATAGAGGGACGATTTTTACCGGGTCCCTCGGTCGTCGCGCCGATTGTGGGCGCGGATTTCTTTCCCTACGCCAATGACAATTACGAAATTCAGCCCGCAACCGAAGTGCTCAAGTCGGACGGCTTTGAAGTGCGTCTGCGCAAGATTGTGCAGAAATTTTCCGGGGATTGGCCTGCGCAGGCTTCCGGAGTCGCCGTCCTTGAGATGAAGGACGGAACCCGCGGTGGCTTTGAAGTGCAAACACCCATTGCGAATCGCGCGCCTGTGGGCATCGAAGCTCCCGCGCCAGCATCAACATCGGGGCAAACCAACGCGCAAACAAACGCTGTTGCCAGCGCCGCGTCGGCGACGCCCTATCACGCTACGCCGCCGACACCGGCCGCTCGGTCGCTGGGTATGATGCTTTTGTACGCTTTTGTTGGCGGCTTAATTCTGAACGTCATGCCCTGCGTTCTGCCGGTGATCGCGCTGAAGATTCTTGGTTTCGTGGGCGAAGCGCGCGGCGACCCGCGCCGTGTCCGCAACCTGGGATTTATTTACGCGGCCGGCGTGCTGGTTTCATTTTCGGCGATGGCCCTGATTTTCATAGGCCTTAAGGCGGCCGGCCATCAAGTGGGTTGGGGTATTCAGTTTGGCAGCCCCGTTTTTGTCATCGGTCTAACGGTCCTTTCAATGCTCGTCGCGTTAAATTTGTTCGGTGTCTTCGAAATCACGCCCGGCGGAAGGATTTTGGACGCAGCCGGCCAATTAACATCCAGGCATGGCGCGCCCGGAGCGTTTTTCAACGGCCTGCTTGCAACGGTTCTCGCGGCATCCTGCACAGCGCCAATCCTGGGGACGGCGGTGGGATTTGCCTTGCCCAGGACCGCCAGTGTGATGTTTCTGATATTCCTGTTTGTCGGAATCGGCCTGGCCGCGCCTTACGTCGTCATAAGTTGCAATCCGGCGCTTCTCAAATTCATCCCTAAACCTGGCGCCTGGATGGAAAAGTTCAAAATTGCGATCGGTTTTCCAATGTTGGCCACCACCGTCTGGCTCTTTAACGTGGCCGCCAGCGATTACGGTTCCCGGGTCATCTGGCTGGGTATATTTTTGGTGATTGTAGCCTGCGCCGCATGGGTCTTCGGCGACTTCATTCAGCGCGGGCGCCGCGGAAAAAGCATCGCTGTCGCGGTCATTCTAATCCTTTTGGTTGGCGGGTACTCCTTTGCGCTCGAAGGCCATTTGCATTGGCGGCAGATGGGCGCCGAAACAGAAGCGAACAATTCTTTGATAAACAACTCAGCCAAAGGCCTGGTTTGGCAGCCCTGGAGTCCACAAGCCATCGCGCAGGCGCGTACCGAGGGCAAACCGGTGCTGGTGGATTTCACGGCCACCTGGTGCGTGACGTGCAACGCCATTGTTAAACCCGCGCTGGAAAACCCCGCCGTGACCGCCAAACTCAAAGAATTGAACGCCGCCGCATTCATCGGCGATTACACGCGCGCGCCGCGGCAGATGACCGAGGAAATCTCAAAATACGGCGGCGCGGGCGTGCCGCTCGTCCTTGTTTTTCCTAAAAATCTGGATGCTCCTGCAATTGTGCTGCGTCAACCCGATCCGTTGGAATTTCCATCATCTTATAGCAAGGCCGTTCTCACGGCGTTGAATCAGGCGGAGATGGAGTGAGCCGCTGCGGAAGGGACGGCGCGTTGCGCCGTCATCACGGCACGGCACGGATATTGCGCGGAAAGATTGTGTACGGTGAATCGTCCAAAAGCTGAATATCCACGCTATTGGTTGAACCATCGGCCGCAAGCGTGACAGAAGCCTGATAATCCACAAGAGCGACGCCGCATCCGTCAGTCCAAACCCATTTTCCCGCTACATATTGCGCGGGGCGGCCATCCGCAAATGGATGATTATGGAAGAGCGCATCTGCTTTATCATTGGCCAATTGCAGCGCAAGCTCGGCGGCCTGGGCGGAAGTAAGGGACACGCGTGGCTTGAGCGGGACAGGGGCGCGGGATGCGCCTCGCTGCTGCGAACTGGCGCAACCTGCTAAAAGCAGCGCAACAATAATTGTAGCTGGAAATCTCATAAGTGTGAAATGCGCGAAAGTCTGAAAGCACGCATATGAATTCTTGTGAATGGGTCCGGAAACAACGCGTTGCCTGCGGTCATGTTCGTTGAATTTCAAACATTGACACAGTTAGCGGGTATTTTTATTTTCTGACCGCAAAGAATCTCGGCTTTGCCCCGAACACGACGTTCGGGGATTTTTATTGTTGCAGTATGAACACCATTTTGGTCGGCGCCCAATGGGGCGATGAAGGCAAAGGCAAAATTATTGACGTGTTGACGGAGAACGCGGAGGTCGTCGTCCGTTACGCCGGTGGCAATAACGCCGGTCATACCGTCTTTATCGGCAAGAATAAGTATGTCCTGCATCTGGTTCCCTCCGGCATCTTGCGCAAGGGCAAACTGTGCGTGATCGGCAATGGCGTCGTCGTGGACCCCCTTGGCCTGGTCGGGGAAATCGAAGGACTGCGAAAATTGGGCATCCGGACCACGCCGGGCAATTTCGTTTTGAGCGAGACGGCGCACGTCGTGTTTCCTTATCACCGTGAATTGGACGGCCAGCGGGAAATCCTCAAGGGAAAAGATAAAATCGGCACGACCAAGCGGGGGATCGGTCCGGCCTACGGCGACAAAGCCGCGCGAGTGGGTTTGCGGGTGAATGATTTGATTGATCCGGACCGGCTTTCAGAAAAGCTGGCCCCGCGCATCCGCGAAAACAACGCGGTGCTGGTTTCGCTGGGGGCCAAACCGTTGTCGTTTAAAAAGGTGTTTGCCGATTACCATTCCGCGGGAAAATTTCTAAAACCATTTGTGCAAAATACAGTGGTTCTTTTGCATCAGGCGATGCAGCGCGGCGCGGACATCCTGTTCGAAGGCGCCCAGGGCACATTTCTGGACATTGACCACGGGACGTATCCCTTCGTCACCTCGTCCAACACCACGGCCGGCGGCGCCTGCACCGGTTCGGGCGTGCCGCCGCATCGCATAGACCGCGTCGTGGGCGTGATGAAAGCGTACACGACACGGGTGGGCGAAGGACCCTTTCCAACGGAAAACGACGAAATTTCCGATCTGCTCCACGGCATGGGCCGTGAATTTGGCGCGACGACCGGCCGACCGCGCCGTTGCGGCTGGTTTGATTCGGTGGCGACGCGCCACGCCGCCATCGTCAACGGCATTGATGAATTGGCCGTGACCAATCTCGACGGCCTGGACACGCTCGGAACGATCAAAGTATGCGTGGAATATCGGCATGGCCGCCAGCGGTACGATTTTGTGCCAAACGACGCGCAGGCCCTGGCCAGGTGCAAGCCCGTGTATGTCGAATTTGAAGGCTGGCTGGCGCCGACCCACAAGGCGCGAACCTGGCGTGAATTGCCGTCCAAAGCGCGCGCATACTTGAAGGCCATCGCCGAATTGAGCAATGCGAAATTGCTGATTGCCTCCGTGGGTCCCGCGCGCGAGCAGACAATCTTCGTTTGAAGCGTTGGACGCGTTGAATCGGTGGCTTCGGGATTGTCGAAACGATCCTTGAACAATTGCGCGGAACATTGGAGACTGCTCAAATGAGGTTGGTTGTCGTTTCAAATCGGTTGCCGTTCACAATATCGTTCAAGGATGGGGAACCGGAATTTAAGACCAGTACGGGCGGATTGAGCACCGGACTGGCGAGTTATTTGCGGCAGGCCAATAGCGGCGCGGCAAATAACCTGGATTATTTTTGGCTCGGATGGCCCGGCACAACCGTTCCTCCTGAGCACCAGGCGGCGGTTCGCAAATACGGCGAGGAACGATTCAAATGCGCTCCGGTTTTCCTTCCGGAAGAAAGCATGGAACACTTTTACCACGGCTTTTGCAATAAAACCATCTGGCCGCTGTTTCATTATTTTCCGTCCTTGGCGCAGTTTGACGAAAGCTATTGGCAGGAATACCTCAATGTGAATCGCATTTTTGGCGAAGCCGTTGCCAATACCTTGCAGCCCGATGACCTGGTTTGGATACACGATTATCACCTGATGCTCCTGCCCGGGCTGGTTCGCGAGCGATTTCCTGAAATACCCATCGGCTTTTTCCTTCACATTCCATTTCCTTCATTTGAGGTCTTTCGTCTCATGCCCCGCGCATGGCGCGAGCAAATTATCGAGGGCCTTTTGGGATCCAGTCTGGTCGGTTTTCACACTCATGATTACACGCGCGACTTTTTGACGGCTGTCCTGCGCACTGTCGGCTATGAACATCAATTAGGCAATCTGGCGTTGCGCGACCGCACCGTCAAGGTGGACACATTTCCAATGGGAGTGGATTTCGAGCGTTTCGCCAAAGCCGCCCAATTGCCCGAAACCCAGAATCGGCTCGAGGAACTGCGCCGGAAATGCGCCGGGCAAAAGGTCATTTTTTCGGTGGATCGGCTGGATTATACAAAGGGGCTGGTCAATCGGCTGCGCGGTTACGATTTATTCTTGAAAAACAATCCGCAGTGGCACGGCAAGGTGGTTTTCATCATGTCTGTTGCGCCCTCGCGCATCGGCGTGGAGAGCTATCAGGCAATGAAACTCGAGCTTGAACAAACCATCGGCCGCATCACCGGCGCCTACGGAAATGTGAACTGGAATCCCCTGATTTACCAGTTCCGGAATATTTCATTCGAAGAAATCGTCGCGCTGTACCGCTCGTGCGACGTCGCGCTCGTCTCGCCCATTCGCGACGGGATGAATCTCGTAGCCAAGGAATTTGTCGCATCGCGTCCCGATGGCAGAGGCGTCTTGATTTTAAGCGAGATCGCCGGGGCGGCCAAGGAAATGGGTGAAGCGCTGATCATCAATCCTGTGCATACGGAGGATTTTGCCCGGGCGCTGGAATTGGCGCTGTCCATGCCCGATGAGGAGCAGATGCGGCGGAATGCGATCCTGCAGGATCGGTTGCGCCGTTACGATGTCAATCGTTGGGCAAACGATTTCGTTCAAGCGACTCTGTCCATGCAAAACACGGACGTCGCGCGGCGCGCCCGGCTTTTGACGGGCAAAGCTCTCGCCGCATTGATCCAACAATACAGGTCATCGAAGCAACGGGCGCTGCTGCTGGATTACGATGGCACGCTCGTGCCGTTTGCATCAGACCCTAAATTTGCCCAACCCGACACGGAATTGATGGATTTGTTGACTGCGCTGGCGAATGATACAGCCAATCGGCTCGTCATTATCAGCGGCAGGGGGCGGCGCGATTTGGAACAATGGTTTGGGCGTTTGCCTGTCTCGCTGGTCGCCGAACACGGCGTTTGGACGCGCCGCGATGGCAACGAGTGGAGACTGTTCAAAACCATGAGCTCGGAATGGAAAGAACGCGTGCGTCCCATTCTCCAACTATTCGTTGACCGGCTGCCCGGCGCCATGCTTGAAGAAAAGGAGTATTCCCTGGCGTGGCACTTCCGCCAAGCCGACCCGGATCAGGCCTCGCAACGAGCCAAGGAATTGCTCGACGATTTGTCCGGTTACACGCGCAATATTGACATCCAGGTTTTGGAAGGCAACAAGGTGATTGAAATCCGCAACATCGGCGTCAATAAGGGAACGGCGGCAATGGAATGGCTCAATGGAGGCAATCCAGATTTTGTATTGGGCATTGGCGATGATTGGACGGATGAAGATATGTTCCGTGCTCTTCCCGAATCGGCCCATTCGGTGCGCGTGGGCATGGCCGCCACAGCAGCCCGTTATTATTTGGGGAGCCACGCCGCCGTCAGGCGCACGTTGCGGGAGATGATTGCGGGTTGATGTCCCGTTTCTATTCGCATAAAACCCAAAGCCGGTTATACTTTCAATAACAGGTATGAACGTTGTTTTAGGCGTCACCGGTTCCATTGCCGCGCACAGAGCAGCCGATTTGGCGTCGTTGCTCACCAAGGCAGGCTGCAACGTGCGGGCCGTTCTCACAGCCGACGCGCAAAAGTTCATCACCCCGCTGCCGTTCAAAACTCTGACACGCCACAGCGTGATCACCAGCCTCTACGATGAAGAGGAAGGGTGGAAACCGGCCCATATCCGTGTTGCGGATGAGGCGGCGCTTTTGCTGATCGCGCCAGCCACGGCCAATGTGGTGGCAAAGCTTGCCGCCGGCATTGCCGACGACGCGCTCACGTGCATCGCCCTGGCGCTGAACCCCAAGGCAAAAACATTAATCGCGCCGGCCATGAACGGAAAAATGTGGTTGCATCCGGCCACCCAGGCAAACGTCAAACTTCTGCAATCGCGCGGGGCGCAGTTCATCGGCCCGGATGAGGGGATGCTATCGTGCGGATACGAAGGGATTGGGCGGCTTTGGCCCGTTGCGGCGATCGTCGAACGCGTTTTGGCGTTAAAATCCTGAGCGGTGAACGCGGTATGAAATTGGTTTCCTGGCAATGGATCAAAACAGTTCCCAGGCTTTTGGCCGCCCCCCGCCCCGACCCGGTATGGCAGGCGCAACGAATTATTTCCATGCAACGGCGCATTCTGCTGCCGGTCAGGACGGTTGTTATCGCCGTCGTTTTGTATTATGTCTTTTCTGTGGACTGGTCGGGCGGCCCATCGGGGACTCAGACCGTGATCCTGCAAACCATGCGCGGGTTTTTGTTGCTCTACGTTGCCTTCAACGTCATTTCTGCGCTCATCTTTTTCTCCTGGAGATGGTTTCCCACCGGCCTGTTTCAATGGCTGGTATTTGTGTTGGGAATCCTGGACGGTCTTTTTGTTGCCAGCCTCATGCTCATTACCGGCGGATGGCAAAGTATCGCGTTTTGGCTGTTCCCGGTGTTAATCGTGCTGAACGCCATGAGCATCCCGCTGGCTGTGCCGCAAATCGTGCTGAACCTCTTGTTGAGCGGCTTTTTTGTCGCAGTGGGAATCATCTATGCAAACATGGGGCAAGTGGACGTGCCGGGTTTGAGTCATGGTCACCCTTCGTATCGGGCCCATACCAACACACTTGCGGTTGCCGGGGCGACGCATCCACGCCCTTCTGGGCCGCCGCCTGTGCGTTGGGACCCCGGCGGGGAACCGGTCGAAGAGGAACCGCCGGCTCAATCGGCTGTTCTCAGTTTGTTCGTGCTGATGCTGTTGACGCTGTGCTGTTACGGCGTCCAGACCCTCGCCGAACGTCAACGGCGCCTGGTCGAAGAAGCGCGCGAATTCGCCGTTCGCCAGGCTCAATTGGAGTCCGCCGGACGGCTCGCCGCTGAATTCGTGCATCAAATCAAGAATCCGTTGGCCGTCATTGCCAACGCGGCGTTTTCGCTCCGGCGCTCCGTGCGTGAAAACAAAAACTCCGCCGGCCAGCAAATCGAAATCATTCAGGAGGAGGTTGCGCGCGCTGATCGCGTCATCACTCAGATCATGGGCTACGCTCAATTAAGCGAAGGCCGCGTTGAAAGACTTGATTTTATTGAAGAAATGGAGCACGCCATCGCGCAGGTGTTCCCTCCGGCGGTCCCGTGCAAGGTTGCGGTTGAGCGCCGTTACGCTGACTATTTTCCGCCGCTGTTGATGCAACGCGGCCATCTGTCCGAGATATTTATCAACTTGCTCAAAAACGCACGCGAAGCCGTCGCCGGCCCGGGCACGGTGGTCATTACGGCTCACTGTCTCAGGGATAACTCCATTGAAATCTCCATTCGTGACACGGGCGACGGCATACCGCCCGACAAGGTCAGGCGAATCTTTGAGGCCTATTACACCACGAAAAGCGGGGGAAGCGGCATGGGTCTGGCCATTGTTCGGCACAATACTGAACTTTATGGCGGGACAGTCCAGGTCAAATCGGAAGTTGGACGCGGAGCGGAATTCATTTTAACATTCCCGGCGAATGCAATTGTAAGCTTTCGAAAATGAATTTTCCTCTTCCGCCAGTTCTGGTCGTGGATGACGAACGGAACATGCGCCGTTCACTCGAAAACGTTTTGAGCGACGAAGGCTATGCCGCGCACGTGGCGGAATCGGCTGAGGAGGCCCTCGGTCTCCTGTCCCGCGAGGAATTTTTTATGGTCATTACCGACGCGCGTCTTGGCGGGATGAGCGGTTATGAACTCCTGAAAAAAATTCACGCCGGCAAACCCGATTTGCCGGTGCTCATGCTCACGGCCTATGCCACGCCCAGGCTGGCGGTGGAAGCCATTCGCGCCGGCGCCATTGATTACCTGTCAAAACCGTTCGCGCCGGAGGAATTGCTCCACGCCATTGCCCGTTGCGCCGAACGCTATCGGCTTCTTCGTGAAAATGCCGTCCTGCGTTCCCGAGGGGACCAGGTCGTTACACTGGAGCAAATCGTTGGTGAATCGGAAAAAATTCGTGAATTGCGCAAGTTGATCCAGACCGTTGCGCAGACGGATGCGCGCGCGCTGATCCTGGGGGAAAGCGGAACCGGCAAGGAACTGGTGGCAGGCGCCCTGCACAGCCTGAGCCAGCGCCGGAACCTCAACTACATTCGCATTAACTGCGCAGCCATTCCGGAGACCCTTTTGGAAAGCGAATTGTTCGGCCACGAACGAGGGGCCTTTACCGGCGCCATCAAACAAAAAATGGGACGGGTCGAAGAGGCCGACGGCGGCACGATCTTTCTGGACGAAATCGCCGACATGAGCAAACCGCTCCAGGCAAAGCTGCTGAGATTTTTGGAAGACGGCAGTTTTACGCGCGTCGGCGGGACGCAGGAATTACGCGTACAAGTGCGGCTCATCGCCGCAACCAACCGCGATATCGCCGCCGCCATCATCGAAGGCCACTTTCGGGAGGACTTGTTTCATCGGCTCAACGTCGTCCAGTTTAATCTGCCGCCCTTGCGCGACCGCGGCGAAGACATATTACTTTTGGCGGAACATTTTTTGCGGCTGTTCCAAACTTCGCTGAACCGAAATGTTCGGACACTTTCCGCCGGCGCGCGCCAGAAACTGCTGTCACATCGCTGGCCCGGAAATATTCGCGAGCTTCGCAACGCGATTGAACGGGCGCTGATCCTGGAAACTTCCTGCGAACTGCAAGCGTCGAGCTTGCCCGAGTTTCAGCTCGAAGCGCGTTTGCAAAAGAATCAGCCTGTCCAGGTCGCGTCCGATGAATCGCTTGATGACGCCCTGGCCCGGATCGAACGCGAGCTTATTACAACCGCCCTGGAGCAGAACAATTCCAGCCTCAACCGAACCGCCGACCGGCTCAAATTGAGCCGGCATTCGTTGCGTTACCGGATGCAGCGACTTAATATGAACGCGGATATTGGTCCCACGGAATGAAACCTATATTGGCGGACTCCTTCTGGATGAATGGGAAGAAGCAGGCCCTGATGCAACACAGCCGCGCAATTACCCGTAAAAGCGCCTCCAATCTCGCGCTGGCTTTTGTCCTGCTGCCAAAAGCCAAACGGGACGCGATGTCCGCGCTCTATGCGTTTTGCCGCAACGTGGATGATGTCGCCGATGAAGACTCAGCGCCGGCTCAAGAGCGGCGCCGGGAATTGGCGCGCTGGCGCGACGACGTCAAACGCGCCTGTGACAATCAGGCGCCGGAATTGGCCGTGAACGCCGAGTTGCGGCCCGTCATCCAGAAATATTCCCTGCCCTTCGCCTTGTTTGACGAATTAATCAAGGGGTGCGAAATGGATTTGGAGATCAAACGCTACGGGAATTTCGATGAACTCGAGTTGTACTGTTACCGTGTGGCTTCTGTCGTCGGCCTGTTGAGCATCGAAATTTTCGGTTATCAGGAAACCATCACCCGCGAATATGCCGTTCAATTGGGAAAGGCGCTCCAATTTACGAATATATTGCGGGATGTAAAAACCGACGCGGCCCGGGGCCGGATTTATTTGCCTCAAAGCGAGCTGAAGAAGTTTAATGTCAACGAAGGGGACATTTTGGAGGGACGATATTCGGAATCCTTTCGCGCCCTTGCCGCCAGCGTTGCCGCCCGCGCAAAAGGCTTTTATGTGGCCGCGCGGGCGTCGCTACCGCCGCGGGACCTGCGGTCCATGATCGCCGCCGAACTCATGGGAACTGTCTATTGGCGGCTGTTGCGGAAATTGGAGCGCGCCAGGTTCGACGTTTTCTCAGGACCATTGAAACTCTCCAGGACCCAAAAACTGCTCATTGTCCTTTGGCAAAGCGCGCGTTTCCGGGCCGGTTCCGCAACCGGAAATTACGGAAATTCCTAGTGCAATGGCAACGACGCAAGCCCCACGCCGGCTCATCGTCAATGCAGATGACTTTGGCCTGTCGCATTCCGCAAATGAGGCGGTCATTCGCGCGCATCGCGAAGGCATCCTTACCAGCGCTAGTTTGATGGTCAACGAGCCGGGCTTTGAGGAAGCCGTGCGACTGGCGAAAGACAGTCCCAGCCTTGGCGTTGGTTTGCACCTGACCCTCCTGCATGGCCATTCTACGTTGCCGCGGGAAAGAATTCCCGGCCTCATCAATTCCCGCCGGGAATTTGGCGGCAACCCCGTTGCCGCCGGCATTGCGTATTTTTTCCGGCGCGGATTGCGCGAGCAACTTCGGGCCGAAATCCACGCGCAATTCAACAGATTTCGTTCATCCGGCTTGCCTCTGGATCACGTGAACGGCCACCTGCATCTGCACTTGCACCCCGTCATCTTCAAAATCCTGATGGCCGACGCCGAACCGCTCGGCATTCGCCATTTTCGGTTCACACGCGATTGCCTGGCCAGAGGACGAAGGATCTCCCCTGGCCGCCTGCTTTACAAGGTCTCTCATGCTTTTATTTATGGATGTCTTTCCCGACGCGCCCGCGGTCCGCTGCGTCAGCGGAACATTAAACATGCGCAAATCACGTTCGGCCTGTTGCAGGACAGCCATGTGGATGAAGAATACATCCTCAAACTCCTGCCCGAATTGCCCCCCGGCGATTCCGAGTTTTATTCTCATCCTTCGCTCGACACGTTCAAACACGAATATGAGGCACTGGTCAGCCCCCGCGTCCGCAAAGAGGTTGAAAGATTGGGGATTAAATTGATTCGGTACCGGGATTTGTAGAATTCAATCCACGCAAAAACTTCGTGTTTTTCCCGGGCTTCATGTTAAATAAAAGCATGGTAAAGTTGCTTTTGATTTTGCTTATTGGGCTGGTTTTCGAATCCGCGGGCGTTGTGCTCCTGAAAAAAGGAATCACGCAGGTCGGCGAAATGCACGGCGTCACAACGGCGGAAATAGCGCGTGTGATCAAGGCGGGCGCGGTCAATCCGCAGATACTTTTGGGCGTTTTCTTTGAGGCGCTTTTCTTCCTTTGCCTCGTGATTTTGATGTCCAAAAGCGATATCAGCTTCCTTTGGCCGCTCACCTCGTTGAGCTTCGTCTTTGCCACGTTTGCCGCAATAATTTTTTTGGGTGAACGCGTTTCCGCATTGCGTTGGATTGGTGTGATTCTGATTGTGATCGGCGCGGCATTCATCAGCTACAGCCAGCATGTCAAGCAAGAGCCTCCAGGCCAGTCCACGCCGGCAAAATAGCAGAGGGGGCAGGGACACCTCCGGTTCATGGGCCGTGAGCAGGCCTGAAAAGACGGGGAACTTTTCATGAACCGCTGGGTGGCGAGCGAGGGCGGACGATTGTTCCGCGAAGGAGTTAGCCTAACTTCCTATTGGATCGAGCGAAAAGCCTGAAAAAGCGGGGTATTGCCACTTTTGTCGGGCTACAGAGCTACGAGCCGGGCGGCGCGGCAAAGAGCGGCGTCAGCCCCAATTTCGATAATTGTTCGTTCAGATTCTTTGGGATGTGGGTCATGAGCTTATGGTGGAGGCGCTGGCCGAGTTTCAACACTCCCAATCGAATGGTTTGCAGTTGGCGCAGCAGGCGCGGCACTTCCTGGCTCTCACCTTTGGCGCGCCATTGGGCTCCCAACCGCGCGCTCAACCAGTACGCCAGGAAACACAGGCGCACGTGATTGACCACCCGGTCGGGACGACGGTGAAAAACGGGGCGCACTTCCAGGTAACTCTTGAGTTCGCAGAAGGCTTCCTCCACTTCGAGCAACCCTTTGTAATGAGCCAGGACTTGCTCGCCCGTGCAGCGTTCCGCAGGTTCATTGGTATGCAGCAAATACCATCCGTCGTGTTGAGCTTCCTGGGCAATGAGTTCTTCCTTGCGTTGCCATTGCAACTGGCCTGTGGCTTGAATCTGATAGGTAAAATACTTGTGGGCTTTGAGCCGTTGCAGCGTGCGACCGGCCTGGCTGGCGAGTTTCTGCGGATCGGCTTTCTTGCGTTTGATCCCAGCCAAACGCTTCAACTCCGCTTCGGCCTTGGCCAGCCGGCTCACGCGACGGTCCTGGTCGCGCTGTTGACGCCAGGGACCGCCGGCAATGACGTAACGCTTGCCTTGGTGGGTAATCTCCAGCAGGCGCGGGGCGTCCCCCAACTCCAACTGTTCTTCCAGCGCCAACTCCTCCACCAAGGTGTGCAGCGTGGCCGTTGAGAGCCGGGTGACATAGCCCAGTTTGGCTTGGGTCATGGCCTCCAGATTGATCCGGCTGCTCATGCCCCCGTCAAAGACAAAGGTCGCCTCCGTGATCCCCAATCGGCGCCGCAACGTCTTCAAGAGACCTTGCAGCGTCCGGGTGTCGTTGCGGTTGCCCCGCAGAATCGAAACGTGCAGGGGCAACCCCTCGGTGTCGGTCGCCACCGCCAGGATGATTTGCGGACGGTCGGCTCGGTGATCCCGGCTGTGGCCGTATTGAGCCAGATGCTCCGGCCCTTGTCCCTCGAAGTAAACACTGGTCAGATCGTAGAGCACCAGACGGACGGCTTGGGGAAAGGCTCGCTGGTAGAGTTGTTTTTCCAGCCCCACCCATTGACCGTTGAGCTGATCCATCGCGCTGTAAATCTCGTCCTCATTAAAGGACTCGCCGGCCTTCAGTCCACAGGCTTGTGCCAGCCAGGTGCCTTGGGCTTTCTGCGCCAGCGAGAGCTTGGCGCAGGGAAAGAGCAGGCGGCTATAAATTGTGGCTTGAAGCAATCCGCGCTGGCGGGCCGAGCCGATGCCCGCAAAGAGCTCGGCCAGGCCAAACCGGGACCAGGCGTCGTTCAGGACGGCCAGACCCCCATAGTCCAGAGCCTCTTGCAGTTGCAGGTCTGCGGCGGGCACCAAGTTCTGGCCCTTGAGGGAAGCGGCGATGATCTCGCGGGTGTCGGCGGGCAGGTCGGTGATGTTGCAAACCGTGCGCGAGCGCGGCCCCTTGTCGGTGCGGAAGGACTCGCGCACCAGAAAGGAAACGTAGGTCTTGCCGTTGCGGCGGGCGGATTTAGTGGTTTGGACGAACACGGGCTACAGCTTAATCCA
>JBOHXA010000688.1:0-1519 GCA_050737335.1 Limisphaerales bacterium
ACCATCGGCGGGCTGATGGACACCATTGGCACGCTGACAAGCATGGCGCTGCAATATGGCGTGCCGCTGGAGACGCTGTTGAAGAAGTTCGCGCATCAGCGTTTTGAGCCAAGCGGGTTCACCAAAAATCCCGAAATCCGGAGCGCGTCCTCCATTATTGACTACGTCTTCCGCTGGCTGGCGCTTCAATTTGTGCCCGGCTACCGCGAATCGGTGGCCGCGGCCAGCCGCACGCAGCCGGAATTGGCGATGCCAGGCCTCCTGGAGGAGATCAAAAAAAAAATAGACCGCCCGGTTCCTGAATTGCCCATTGCCGAAGACACCGAAACGATCGAAGTCAAAAGCAACGGCCATGGCAACGGGAATGGAAAGGGCAATGGCCATAGCCGCCGTGCCTTGGACCTGACCGCGATGATTACCAACCAGCAGGACGCGCCAACCTGCCCGAACTGCGGCCACGTGGCCGTGCGCAACGGCGCCTGCTACAAGTGTTTGAACTGCGGCGAGAGCCTGGGCTGTTCGTAAGATCTTCAAGCCTTTCAATGCAAATGTCGCGGATGCCTGGGCATTTCCGTTTGCCGGTTTTAAAAGTCAACGCGCCGCCGCGGGGCATGTCCTTTAAATGCCACTGGTTGTCCGATTAAAGCATAGACATTCCGCCTTTGGTTCCTGATAATCTATCTGTCCTGCTGCCTACAATGGCGGCACGGCGCCTGGAAGGTTTGCGGGCGGTCCAGGAAGCGAATGTAAACGCAACGGCGCAGGATTTACGCAAGCTTTCTGGCGGCGAAACGGCGGCGGCGTTTGTAATTTGAAAAACCATTTAAAAATAATTTGCCTGTGGAAAGAAAAGCGACACCTCGCATCAAAACCATCCTGCTCGTGGACGATAATGATGACATTCGTGTTTTGACGAAATGGTTTTTTGATAATGTTGGCTACATGGTGGACACGGCCCGCAGCGCCGAGGAGGCCTTGTCACGGTTTGATCCCAAAACGCACGATTTGATATTGACGGACAATTCCATGTCCGGGATGTCCGGCGCGGAGTTGGCGCACGTGATCAAGATGCGGTCCGCTTCCACGCTCATTGTCATGTTCACGGGAAACCCTCCCGAAGATAAATCCTGTATAGACTCGTTAATTCCCAAGCCGGCAAGTCTGCTTGACGTAAAAGAGGCGATGGATAAACTATTGGAACAGGCCGGCGAATAGCCGATGATGCGGTTTAACCCTTTCAAAAGGGCGCATTTAGTTGAACCATTAATCAGGAAATGCTCGCGTTTTTGTTATGGCCCTGTTTGGCCAAAAAGTGCATGATCAGGTCTGAAATGCGTAAAAGCGCGTTTGACGGACATTTAAACCGCCAGCCCGTTGATTGAAAATTTGAGTATGCTTGGGGACGACCATTTTAAATTGCGGTTGGTTCGCCTGCAGCCCTCGGAAGCGTGGGTGAACGAATCCCGCAGCGAAGACGAATTTACATTTGTTTTTTTGAAGGGGGGCGCGGCCAAATACG
>JBOHXA010000689.1:0-8474 GCA_050737335.1 Limisphaerales bacterium
GCGGCGACTTTCATGGCGAGGCGGAATCTCGTGGAGGGGGGGGAGGAGGAGAGGGTGGCGGATTCCATGGAGGAGGCGGCGCGGGTCACGGACGTTAAGCAACCCTTTACCAAGTCCAACCGCCCCAGCGATTCATTTGCCTCCAGGCTTGACCGCGGGTATGGCCTTGAGGTCCGCGGGCAATTGCCCCGCCTCGAAGGCCTCCACTTTAAGAGACAATAAGCTGACGAACGGCACGCCAAATTTTACTTCGCCATTTGAGCGGTCCACAATTGCCGCCACGCCCACCACGTAACCGCCATTGCTGTGAACGATGTCTATCGTTTCCTGGACGCGCCCGCCGCGCGTGATCACGTCTTCAACCACCAAAATCTTTTCCCCGCGCTCAATTTTGAAACCGCGCCGCAAGGTTATTTTGCCGTCCTCCTTTTCCGCAAAGATGAACCGCGCCCGGCGCCGGCGCGCGACTTCCTGTCCGATAACCAGTCCTCCTATCGCCGGCGCTATGACCGTCACCGTCTCAAATTTTTCGACTTTCCTCGCTAGCGCGGCCCCGAGTTTCTCGACCACCGGCATCTGTTGGAGCGCCAGCGCGCATTGAAAAAATTGCCGGCTGTGCAAACCGCTTCGTAAAATGAAATGCCCTTCGAGCAAGGCGCCCGTATCGCGGAATATGTTCAAAACCTCTCTTTGCGTCATCGCCAAAGACTACGGGTAAATCTGAAATCGAGCCAATTATTTTTGTCCAATCAATAGCAGCGGACATGCGTGGCTCTGACTCCTTCGCGGGACAAACGTACGGCTTCGCTCATTGCCCAACCCGGCCCGCCACGGTTCATGGAGAGATTCGCGTTTTTTTGAACCTGCCCATGGACCGAAGACGGCAGAGAGCGGCGCGCTGCGGCGTCACCGGCCGGATAGCGGGGGAGAATCTTCGCCGATCACGTGCGCGCAAGGGACCACGCTCGTTGCGACGGTGTCGGCGCCACTGGCATTTGAGCGCTGAACTGTTTAAGCTATGGCCGCATGTTGAAATGGCTCAAGTTTTTCATCGCGCTTTTGCTTCTGCCGGTCTGCGCGGGCATGGCGATGGCACTGGGCGCTGTTCTGCGGGCCTGTGGCGGCGCCGACATCACATGGGTGCCTTTTTTGGCGGGCGCGGCATGCTGGTGTGTCATTTTTTTCCTCCTGCCCAAGCCGATGTGGATTTATGTCTTTGGGCATGAATTGACGCACGCCTTATGGACCTGGTTCTTTGGCGGAAAAGTCAAAAAAATGAAAATTACGTCCGGTGGCGGACACGTAATCGTGACCAAAACCAATTTTCTAATTACCCTTGCGCCGTATTTCTTCCCTCTTTACGCGGCGACGGTCGTCGCCGTTTTTGCCTGGGGCCATTGGGTTTGGGGCTGGACCCAATTCTTCGTGTATTTTCATTTGCTGTTGGGCGCCGCGTACGCCTTCCACCTCACGCTAACGTCGCTCACACTCCAAACCCGGCAGACCGATATTACATCGCAAGGTTATTTATTTTCCGGCGTGGTCATTTTCCTCGGCAACGCCGGCATATTGCTGTTCGGCGTCCCATTGCTTGCCAGGTCGCTCCGCCCGGCGATGGCATTCATGTTTTGGGTCAACGATACGGTGGCAGTGCTTCACGCGCTGCGAAAATTACTTTAGCCATGCCGGGCCGGGCAAATTGTCAATAATTCAGTCTTGAATTGCTGCCCCTTTCCGTTCCACAATTGGAACGCACCATATGGACTTGGCTGATATTTTGACAAAAGCGCAAATCGTTCCCGAATTGCGCGCAACTAATCGCTGGGAAGCCATTGACGAATTGATTGATAATCTCGTTTCGACGGGAAAAATTCAGCCGGCTGACCGCGACGCCGTCACCGCCGCGGTCAAAAAGCGCGAAACTTCAATGAGTACCGGCATCGGCTTTGGCATTGGGATTCCGCATGCTTCCACCGACCTGATTTTTGAAGTCGTCGGTTCGTTGGGCCGGTCCAATAATGGCGTGAACTTCGACGCGCTGGACAATCAGCCCGTCAAACTCGTCATGCTCTTCCTGGTCCCCCAGGGCCAATTCCAAAAGCACCTTCATACCCTGGCCAATATCGCCAAACTCCTCCACAAACCGGAGTTTCGCCAAGCCCTCGAGAAGGCGCCCGACGCTGAAGCTATGCTCACGGCCATCCGCGAGTTCGGTAAAAAGTAGATCGCCCGGGTAGCCAGGGACCGCCTCAAAAAGCCGGGCCATATCCTCTTCCCGCCCCTCGGCGGACTCCGCCCCACGGCCATTTCGTCCCTTTCGTTCGTGTATTTTGGTTATTTCGTGATTACCTTTTCCGCGTGTTGCCTCATAAACAAATCGAGTTGCGGCTGCAAGCCGCTGTCAGAGAGGCTGTGCCCGACGCTGACACTTCCGGGGTGCTGGTTCGTCCCTGTCCCGATCCTAAATTTGGCGATTATCAAAGCAACGCCCTCATGTCCTTGGCAAAGCCGCGAAAATTGAATCCGCGGCAGTTGGCTGAAGCCGTCCTCAAACGCCTGGATATTTCCGAATTATGTGAAGAGGTTGAAATCGCCGGGGCGGGTTTCCTGAATTTTCGGCTCAAAAATTCCGCCTTGGCCCTGACACTCGAATCGGCCTCCGCCGGCGGCCCTTTGTTTTTTGAAAAGGCGGCTCACCCCGGGACGGTGGTCGTTGATTTCAGTTCTCCGAATGTTGCCAAACCGATGCATGTCGGACATATTCGTTCTACATTTCTGGGCGATTCGATCGCTCGCATCCTCCGGCTCCTTGGCCATCAGGTGATCACCGACAATCATATTGGCGATTGGGGAACGCAATTTGGCAAATTAATCGTGGGCTGGAAAAAATATCTGAACCAGGACGCGCTCAAAGCCGATCCTATTTCCGAAATGGAACGGCTTTACAAGCTCATTGACGCCGCGTGCAAATCAGACCCCGCCGTCCTGGAGGAAGCCCGGCTTGAACTGCTCAAACTTCAAAACGGCGACGCTGGAAACCTGCAAATCTGGCGCGACATGATCGCGTTATCCGCCAAACAATTTGACGAAATCTATCGGCGATTGGGAATCGAATTTGACTTCACCTATGGCGAAAGCTTTTACAATGACCGCTTGAGGCCGCTTGTGGATGAATTTCTCCAAAAAAATATCGCTCGCGAAAGCGAAGGCGCGATTGCGATTTTCTTTGACCAGCACCCGCAATTGGATGGCAAGCCCGTCCTGGTCCGGAAAAGCGACGGCGCTTCTAATTACGCGACCACGGATTTGGCGACACTGGCATTTCGACTCGAAAAATGGCGGCCGAATGAAATTGTTTACGTGACCGATGACCGGCAGCAGTTGCACTTTCAACAGGTGTTTGCCGCATTCAGAAAATGGCAGCCCGAGGCCAGGACAATTCTCTCACACGTTTGGTTTGGCAAAATCCTCGGTGAGAACGGCAAACCGTTTAAAACGCGCAGCGGCCAAACCGTCAAATTGGCCGACTTGCTGGACGAAGCCGAAGAGCGCGCCTTTAAAATCGTTTCCGCGAAGAGTCCTGGCCTGCCGGAGAAGCAGCGGCGCGAAATTGCCAGGGTTGTTGGGATTGGCGCCGTTAAATACGCGGATCTCCTGCCTAACCGACAGAGCGATTACGTGTTCAGTTGGGATAAAATGCTCGCGCTCAACGGAAACACCGCGCCATATTTGCAATATGCTTTTGCGCGAATCCGAAGCATTTTCAGGAAGCTCGATGGGCCGTCTATTTTGGCCGGAAGCTTTTCCCCCTCGCTGGTGGCTCCGGAAGAAATTTTGCTGGCCAAGCATTTCTTGAATTTCGGCCTTACGCTGCAGGCCGGTGTGGACGAATATCGCCCGAACTTCTTGTGTCTTTACCTGTACGATTTGGCGGGCAAGTTTACAGCCTTTTACGAAAATTGCCCTGTCCTTAAAACCGATAATGAGACCCGCCACTCCCGGTTGCTCCTGTGCGATCTAACGGCCCGCCTTTTGAAGGTGGGCCTGGAGGCCCTCGGTATCGGCGTCATCGAACAAATGTAAAGTTTGAACGGTTGTTTTTCCCGCGCCAGTTCAACTGCGCGGGGAAAGGGTTTGATCCTTCCAACTTCTGTTACAAGTCCCATTCCTTCATGTGTGGCAATTAGCTCAACCTCATCGGCATCACGACATAAAGGAAAGGCCCGTTTATTTTGAGAACGCCCGGGCTCAATTCGTCAATCAACTCAAAAAACACTTCGTCTTCGTTCAACGCCCCCAAAGCGTCAATTAGATACCGGGGGTTAAAAGCGATGGCCATCTCCTTCCCTTTGTAATTCACCGCCAGCGATTCGCGGGCTTCGCCCACTTCAGGTGTGTTGGCGGTTATTGCCAGGCTGTTTTTGCCAAACGTCAGCTTGACTGAATTGGCTTTTTCACTGGTCATAATTTCCGCCCGTCGCAGAGCGTGCAAAAACTCCTCCCTTCCCAGGGGTATTCTTTCCTTCGTCTCCGTGGGTATGACCTGCTTGTAATTTGGGTAATTCCCCTCTATCAACTTGGTAATAAGCAAAACGGAAATCCCCTTCTCGTCTTTCAACGCAAACGACGCCTGATTGTCTCCAAACTTGATTTCCGCCTCGCCTTTTTCCTGCAGTAGCCTGTTCAATTCATTAACCGCCTTCGCCGGCACTATGAATTCTCCGCTGCTCTTTTCGGAAATGTCCGCTTCCTCGTCAACCAGCGCCAGGCGGCGGCCATCGGTCGCCACCATCGTCAGTTTGTTGTCCTTCAGGCTTAAATAGATTCCATTCAAAACATATCGAGATTCATCCAACGACACGGCAAATGCCGTCTTTCGCATCATTGCCTTGATTGTGTCCTGCTGAAGAGAAACCTTTTTGTCGTCTTTGAACTTTGGCAGCGGCGGAAATTCATCTGCGCTCAAACCATGAATTTTATAATAGGACGGCCCGCTTCGAATGACCGTCACGTTTTTGTCGTCGCTCTCCAACTCTATTTCACCGCCGTTCAACTCTCGAACGATCCCAAACAGCTTTTTTACCGGTACCGTCGTTCCCCCGGCCTTTTTGACCTTCGCCTCCACCGCGCAAACCACCGACACATCGAGGTCGGTCGCTGTGAACTCCACAAACTCTTTATCCGCCCGAAGCATAACGTTCGAAAGGATGGGAAGAGTTGTCCGTGCCCCAACGACGTTTTGCACCGCCTGAAGGCCAGTGAGAATTTGTTCCTTTGAAATCGTCAGGTTCATGTTAGGTTCGATTAATAGTAAATTTCTTTTTAAGAACTCTCTTATTATTAAGGGCTGTGAATAAAGCAAACAACTGTGCCTGTCAAGGCTGGCACAGCGTTTCTTCCAATCTCAGCCTCTGCGCAACTCAAGGTAAAGAAACCAAAAAAATTGGAAAGTCTAAGTTGTTCGCAGAATTCGCACTCAATTCACATTGAATTGCAAACGCATTCATAGAGTTGTTATGGTTGCGGGCCCTGTCCCGAGCGCGATCTGCGGACTATATCAGGAAGAACCGCGCGAACAATATCCAGCTCTTCAGGGGTCGTATCGCGACCAAGCGAAAACCGAACGAGGGAATTGGCCAATTTCGCCTTGCCAATGGCTACAATAACGTGAGAAGGCTCCAATGACCCGGCGGAACAAGCCGAACCGCTCGAAGCGCATATGCCTTCAACATCCAAACCCGCCAGGATGGCGATGCTGTCCGAGCCGGAAACGGTGAACGAAACGGTATTTGAGAGACATTGCTCACGGGGACTGGCCATTTCGCAACCCTCGATCGAAGGAATCAGAGAAAACAACTCCTCACGAAAGGGCTCCAGGTTTCTTTCGTTGAACACAGGAAATTTGACAAATCGTTCCATGGCGGCGACAAGCCCAATAATAGCCGCCAGGTTTTCCGTCCCGGCGCGTCGTTCATTTTCGTGGCTTCCCCCTAAAAGAATGGGATCGGGATGCAGTGGCGATCTGACCCAGAGCAATCCCGCGCCTTTCGGGCCATGAATTTTGTGGGCACAGAGAGAAACCAGGTCCGCGTTAAACTGCCCCACCGCCATAAAGGGCTGTTTTCCAAACCATTGAACCGCATCCGTATGAAAAATAACGCCCCGATCGCGGCAAATCCTCCCCAACACCGGAACTGGTTGAATCGTGCCAATCTCGTTGTTCGCGGCCATGACGGAAACCAGAACGGTATCCGGACGGATCGCCTGCTCCAAATCCTCCGGTGAAACCCGGCCTTCAGAATTAACCGAAAGGCGGGTAACTTCGAACCCCTCCCGCGCGGCGAGAAAATCGAAACAATTCAGAACCGCGCTATGTTCCACTGCTGAAGTGATCAGGTGTTTTCCCTTTGATCTTAACAGGCGGGCCCCTCCCAGAATGGCTAGATTGTTCGATTCGGTCCCGCCGCTGGTGAAAATGATTTCATTAGGCTGGGCTCCAAGAAGCCGGGCCGCCCGTTCCCGGGCATCATCCAGGACGGCGCGAGCGCGCCTGCCAACGTGGTGAACGCTCGATGGATTGCCCCAAATGTCGCCCAAAAATGCCAGCATCTGGTCGCGTACCGCCCTGTCGAGCGGCGTTGTTGCATTGTAGTCGAAATAAATAGAGCGTGGCATTGGCCCGGTTTCGCAAAACGCGGCATTAAAGTCTAGCAGTGGGCGGGAGTCCGTTCTAATCTAATTTCGGGCTGAATTTGGGCTTACCATGGAAACGAAAGTGAAAATCTGCGGTATTACGAGCACCGCCGACGCGCAGGCTGCCGTCGCCGCGGGCGCTGACGCTTTGGGTTTCATCTTTTACGACAAGAGTCCACGGTATGTCCACATCGACGAGGCGGCGGCAATATCGTCCGCCCTGGCGCCGACGGTCATGCGGGTAGGCGTATTTGTAAACGCTCCCGGGAAGTTTGTTTTCGAAGCAATTAGGCTATGTGGATTGACGGCGCTGCAATTTCATGGAGAGGAGCCGCCGGAGTTTTGCGGCCAATTTGGTGTGATGAACATGAAAGCCTTTCGGGTTCACGGACCGGAAAGCCTGGACGAGATTCCAAAATACACAGCCGACGCCTATTTGCTCGACGCATTTTCCTCAACGACCCTGGGCGGGTCGGGAAAAAAGTTTAACTGGGACCTGGCGGTCCAGGCGCGGAGGTTCGGGAGGCGTATTTTTTTGGCGGGAGGACTCACGCCGCAAAATGTCGCCGCCGCCATCCGCAAAGTGCGCCCGTTTGGAGTGGATGTATCGAGCGGGGTGGAAATCGCGCCCGGACAGAAGGACCCTGACAAAATGAAGGCTTTTGTTAAAGCCGTGCGGTCCGTATGAAAGACACCCAGGCGGTCGTCCATGGGCGGACCTTTGGTCCTTTTGGAGACGCTTCAGGCAAGCGGAACTGGAGAGCATGTGAAATAAACGTTGCTGCTTCGGAGATTAGGATGAAAATTAGACCATGAGTTCAATCGCCGCGGAAACGTTGCCGGACGTCCGGGGCCATTTTGGCCCCTACGGTGGTCGCTTCGTGCCCGAAACGCTGATGCACCCGCTAAAGGAATTGGAGGAGGAGTATTTCCGGGCGCAGCAAGACCCGGAGTTTCAACGGGAACTGTCCTACTACCTCGCCGAATTCGTGGGCCGCCCAACGCCGCTATATTTTGCCGAACGCCTGACGCGCGATCTCGGTGGCGCCAAAATTTTCCTTAAGCGGGAAGATCTGAACCATACCGGCGCGCACAAGATCAACAACGCCATGGGGCAAATTCTGCTGGCCAGGCGAATGGGCAAAACCCGCATCATAGCCGAAACCGGCGCGGGGCAGCATGGTGTCGCCACGGCCACGGTCGCCGCGATGTTTGGTTTGGAATGTGTCGTTTACATGGGAGCGGTGGACTGCCAGCGGCAGGAATTAAATGTGTATCGCATGAAAATGCTGGGCGCGGACGTTACGCCCGTTCACGCCGGCCAGAAGACGCTTAAGGAGGCTGTAAATGAAGCCATGCGCGATTGGGTGACCAATGTCCACACTACCCATTACATCCTCGGCACAGCCTACGGCGCGCATCCCTATCCAGTCATGGTCCGCAATTTTCAACGCGTCATCGGCGACGAGGCGCGCGCGCAGATTCTGGAAAAGGAGAAGCGGTTGCCTGATTTGCTAATAGCGTGCGTCGGAGGTGGCTCCAATGCCATTGGTCTCTTTTATCCTTTCCTCGACGATAAGGCCGTCCAGATGGCAGGCGTGGAGGCAGGGGGTTTGGGCATTAAACCCGAACAGCACGCCGCGCGTTTTCAGGGCGGGTCTCCGGGAGTGTTGCAGGGCGCCCGCAGTTACATCCTGCAGGACCAATTCGGCCAGATTCAGCTCACGCATAGCGTCAGCGCCGGCCTCGACTATGCCGCCGTCGGGCCCGAGCACGCGTTT